>CAWUMW010000011.1:0-23933 GCA_963923415.1 uncultured Hyphomicrobiales bacterium
AACAGGCATGCGTGCAGGCAAGGCCGAAAGGCACGTTATTCAGAGTCAACTCACTCAGAGATACGTCATCAAGTGGCATTACGTTGAAAGGAACAGGGGCGTCATGCAAGATCACGATGCGATCAGACAAGTGGTGCAACTTTATCTCGATGGTCTTTATGACGGCCATGTCGATCATTTGCGTCAGGCTTTTCACCCGACCGCCAATTTGACCTTTGCCGATGGGGGGGCGATCAGTATCACAAGCCGTGATGCGTGGTGTGAGGCTGTGGCCAATCGGCCTTCGCCGCGTGCACAAAATCTGTCACGCCATGACGAGATTGTGATGATCGATCAATCTTCGCCTGTCACAGCTTTTGTGAAGCTCAACTGTGCGATCCCGCCGCGCTTTTTTACCGACTATTTGAATCTGCTCAAAATTGATGGGCGCTGGCAGATTGTGCAAAAAATATTTGCCGTTGAGGTGCGCTAACCGTGTCGGGTCGGCTTGTTGAAAATATCACTTATTTTGCCCGCGCTTTACGGATTGCTGGCCTGCCGCTCGGCACGGGGGCGGTGCTGGATGCCGTGCATGCTCTTGAGGTGTCGGGACTATCAAATAAGCAGGATTTTTATTGGGTTCTTCATTCGGTCTTTGTCAGGAAAAAAGAACATTCCTTGTTGTTTGCGCAAGCCTTTGCTGTGTTCTGGCGCAAGCGGGCTTTTATGGACAAGTTGATTGCCCAATTATCACCGCGCTCGCCTGCTGATCCCAATCAGCCTCCTAAAAAACCCGATGCCGGCGCGCTTCGGGTTGCAGAGGCTTTTTTGCCCAAAAAGCAACAAGAAGAAGCGGTGCAAGAGCAGCGCGAACTTTCAGCGCGTCTGACCGTCTCTGAACGGGAAATTTTGCAAAATAAAGATTTTGCACAAATGACGGCTGCGCAAGTGGCGCAAGCGCGCCAGTTGATTGCCCGCATGGTGTTGCCGGATGATCGGGTTAAGGCGCGGCGGTATCAGGCGGTCCCTACGGGCCGCATGATTGATCCACGCAGAAGCTTTCGCTCAACCTTGCGCAGTGGCGGGGCGAGCATTCATCTCAGCTTTCGAGCCCCGAAAGAGAAACATCCGCCGATTGTCGCTTTATGCGATATTTCTGGCTCGATGGCCGATTACACGCCGCTCTTTCTTCATTTCCTGCATGCCTTGACAGAAAAGCGGCGGCGCGTCGAAACTTTTTTGTTCGGAACGCGGTTGACCAATGTCACGCGTGCTTTGCGACGCCGCGATCCGGATGAAGCCTTGGCGGTTTGCGGGCAACAGGTGGAAGATTGGTCAGGTGGCACGCGGATCGGCGCGGCACTGCATCGCTTTCATCACGACTGGGGGCGGCGCGTGCTGGGGCAGGGCGCGGTGGTCATTTTCTTCTCGGATGGTTTGGAGCGCGATGGGGTCGAAGCGCTGCAATGGGAAATGGCGCGCTTGCATCGCCGCTGTCGACGGCTGATTTGGGTTAATCCTTTGTTGCGCTTTGATGGTTTTCAGGCCAAGGCGCAAGGGATCAGAGCCATCTTGCCGCATGTGGATGATTTTAGGCCTATTCATTCTTTGGCCGCGATGTCCGAACTGGTGCAGGCGCTTGCACAACCTCCGTCTGCAGCGCATGATCCGCGTCAGTGGTTGCGGCAAGTTGCATAACGAGCCGGTCTGTGGCGATAAAGTCGATGTGCGGAGACGCAACACGTTTGGAAAGAGGGTCTGGTCATGGCAAGCATCAATGACAATGACATTTTAGTGGCAGCCCAACACTGGCATTCTGAAGGGCGCGGTGTTGCCATTGCCACAGTTGTTGAGACATGGGGGTCGGCCCCGCGTCCGGTTGGGTCGCATTTGGTGATTGATGCGGATGGGCATTTTCTGGGCTCGGTGTCTGGCGGCTGTGTGGAAGGGGCGGTGGTCAGTGAGGCGCTGGATGTCATTGCGGATGGAAAGCCACGTTTGCTTGAATTTGGAGTGGCCGATGAAACCGCTTGGCAGGTTGGATTATCCTGCGGGGGCAAAATCGCGGTTTATGTTGAAAAGGTTCAGGCATGAAAAGTGCGTTTTTAGCTCAGTTAAATGCCCATCGGGCAGCCCGCTTGTCCTGTGCGTTGATCACGCGGTTGAGCGATGGAGAGCAGCGCTTTGTTTCTTTCGATGCGATTGCCGCTGATCCCTTGCATGCGGCGCTGGAATTAGCCTTTCGGCAAAATAAAAGTGGTGTGGTTGAACAGGATGGTGAAAAATATTTCCTGACTATTCAGACCCCACCCTTACGGATTTTGGTTCTAGGGGCGGTGCATGTCAGCCAAAACATGGCGGTGATGGCGCGTTTATTGGGGCATGATGTGATCGTGGTGGATCCCCGTACGGCATTTGCCTCCTCGGCTCGTTTTCCAGACACGCAGGTGATTGCCGAATGGCCGGATCAGGCTTTGCCGCGTTTGGGCTTAGATGCTTTTACGGCCTTTGTGGCCTTGACGCATGATCCGAAGATTGATGATCCGGGATTGCATCTGGCTTTGCAAAGCCCCTGTTTCTATATTGGTGCCTTAGGATCGCGCAAAACACACGCTAGACGCGTGGAGCGGTTGCGGGCAGCAGGGTTTGATGAAGCAAGCGTGGCGCGGATCCATGCGCCGATTGGCTTGAATATTGGTGGGATCAGTCCATCGGAAATTGCCTTGTCGATCCTTGCGGAAATCACCGCTGTTTTGCGTCTGCCCGCTTCACCCCCTTCTGTGGCTGCAGCGGAGTAAGGGGCGATGATCTTTGCCTCGCTGCCTTTATCGCAAGCCTTGGGCGGCGTGGCTGCGCATTCGATCCGCTTGGCTGATCACAAGATTAAAAAAGGTCAGATCATCACAGCGCGTGATGTTGAGATTTTGGCAGCCCATGCGATCACGGAGGTGATGATTGCCCGGTTGGATGCTGAGGATCTTGGGGAAGATCAAGCCGCCTTTGCCTTGGCGCGAGCCGTTGCCGGGCAAGGGGTGCGGCAAGAAGAGGCTGCGACAGGGCGATGCAATCTCTTTGCCGCACAGGATGGGCTTTTGCAGGTGCAGGTTGAGCGGGTTGATGCCATCAATTTAGTGGATGAGGCGATCACACTCGCGACCTTGCCCAATTGGCGCGTCGTTGAACAGGGCGAAATGATTGCCACGGTTAAAATCATTCCTTTTGCCGTTCCTCAGGCCTTGGTGCAGCAATGTTGTGCCTGTGCCACGCCCCCGAATGTTTTGCAGGTTTTACCGTTTATACCCAAGCGGGTGGGTTTGATTGCGACGACTTTGCCGGGTTTAAAATCCGGGGTCGTGCGCAAGACCGCTGAGGTTTTACAAAAACGATTGAGCATTGGCGGCAGCACACTCACTGAGCATGTGCTGGTCGCCCATGATCAGGACGCGGTTGCGCAGGCCATCCTGACAGTGGGCGCTCAGGTTGATGTGCTGATTGTGTTCGGTGCCTCCGCCATGACAGATCGGCGTGATGTTGTGCCAGCTGCTTTGGTGCAGGCGGGGGGAGTGATTGTTCATTTTGGTATGCCGGTTGATCCGGGCAATTTACTATTGCTGGGCGAATGGCAGCAAGCCGATGGTCGGGTGATCCCGGTGATTGGTGCGCCGGGTTGTGCGCGCTCTCCGAAAGAAAATGGATTTGATTGGGTCTTGCAGCGGCTCATGGCGGATGTCCGCGTGACACGGGAAGATATCATGCGGTGGGGACATGGCGGGCTGTTGATGGAGGTGGTGCATCGGGGGTTGCCGCGTGCGGCGATCGGATCATGAGATGGTTGAGCGATGGAGCTGCATTGTTCTGGCGGCAGGCCGATCAAGTCGGATGGGGCCGCGTCATAAATTATTGGAAGTGATCGATGACAAGCCCGTCATCCGCCATGTCTGCGATCAGGTTCGCAGAGCGGGCTTTGAGCAAGTACTGATGGTAACAGGTTATCAGGCCGAAGCGGTGCATTTGGCCGCAGGACCGATCCAAACCTGTTTTAATCCCGATTATGCCAGTGGCCTGTCATCCTCTTTGCGGGTTGGCTTGCAGCATGTTGATCACGACAGTGCGGGTGCTTTTCTTGTTTTGGGTGACATGCCCTTTATTGCGGCTGCGACATTCAAGGCCTTGCGGGACCAGCTCGAAGCTGCGCCCTCAAAACTAGGGTTGGTGCCTGTTGTCGAAGGCGAATGGGCGCATCCGGTGGGCGTGCGGCGCGTGCTGTTTGATGCGATAATGAACCGCAGCGGGGATCAAGGCGGACGGGCCGTGTTAAAGGCGCATCAAGCTGATCTGATCCTGTGGCCTTCAGAGGATCCTAGTCTTTTGTTTGATGTCGATACGCCGGAGGCTTTGCAAAAGGCGCGTGCCGATCGTGCGGCAGTGGGGCTTAAAAAATCCTAGCTAAGCCGAGTGAAAAATAAGCGCCCTGATGACCGTTGCTGTCATAGTCATAGCCGCTTGAAAACATCACATCGAATTTTTTAAACTGCAAACCAGCAATGGCTCCGCCGACTTTGCCTTTCCGTAAGTTTTGATCGCGGTAGAGATGAAAATCAGGCCCCAGCAACACTCCATCTTGCACGCGGACATAAGGCGTGAAGCGGGCATAAAGACCACCGACGCCGCCATCAAGACCTATAAAGCCCGACACAATATAAGGCTCAAAGCTGCGATCAAAAATCGCATATTGGAGGGTGAGGGCTTGTCTGGTGTCGATGACCCGCAGATTTTGATAAGAGCGCCGCTGGACTTGGTTCACGCCCATTGCAAAAGCCCACCAGCGTCCCGCCTCATGATGCTGCAAACCCGTGGTGCAGCCATAGCTGTCAGATTGCGTGATCGGATTGTTTTGTTTCAGGCGCAAGTGATCGCGCGGATCTTGCGGCTCATAGCCGCGCGCAATGGTGAGGCTCGCAAAGGGAATGATGCTGCTTGACGGATGAAAGGCCGTGACTTGTATTGTGTGCTGGCGATAGAGCAGGGTTTGTGAGACCTCTAGCGCATTGAAACTTTCTTGTTTCCAATAGATGTCTTGAAAGAAAGATTTTCCTTTGTTCGGGTCTTCCGCTTGAAAAGGATCAAGCAGTGAAAAGCCAGACAGCGGATTGGCTCTGATAAGGATAAAGAGCAGATCCAATTCAGAGGCATGGATCGGCGTCAGCGTGAGAAGCAGCCCTAACACAATCAAACCGGGGGTGACTAATCGGCTGTTCAAACCTGCCCCCCTTCGTTCATACCAAGCCCAGTCCTTTCAGGCTGGCATGGCCGTTGCGGCCAACAATGATGTGGTCATGCAGCATCACACCGAGCGGCTTGGCGATGTCGGCAATTTCGCGTGTCATTTTGATGTCGGCTTGCGATGGCGTGGGGTCGCCAGAGGGGTGATTATGCACAAGGATCAGCGCCGATGCATTGAGCTCAAGCGCTCTGCGCACCACTTCGCGCGGATAGACAGGCGTATGATCAACCGTGCCGCTTTGCTGGATCTCATCGGCAATCAGACCATTGCGTTTGTCGAGAAACAGAATGCGAAACAATTCCACTTCGGCAAAGGCCATGCTGGCCCGGCAATAATCAATCACCGCCGTCCATGATGAGAGCACTTCGCGTTTGGGTATGGCGCCTTTGGCCAATTCCCGGCCCACCGCTTCGATGATCTTAATGTCGAGCGCGGTGCGCTCGCCCACACCGCGCACTTGAACAAGTCGTTGATAGGGCGCGCCGATCACTTGGGCCAAGGAGCCAAATTGACTGATCAACGCTTTGGCCAGCGGCTTGATGTCGCGCTGTGGAATGGAGCGAAACAGCGCCAGTTCCAATAATTCATAATCTTGGAGAGCATCGCGTCCTGCGCGCAAGAACCGATTTCTCAACCTCTGGCGGTGGCCGCTGCGATGGTCCCCCCCGTGGTCTTGATCAGGAGGGGGAGCAGCATCGGTCATGGCGGGCCTTTATCGCGCGGGGAGTCCGGGTTGCGGGCCATCCAACCCGCGGGGAGAATGTGTGAACACTTCGCAGCCTGTCTCTGTCACACCCAGCGTATGCTCAAATTGAGCGGATAAAGAGCGGTCACGGGTGACGGCGGTCCAGCCGTCGCCCAGCACTTTCACTTGCGGGCGTCCCAGATTGATCATGGGCTCGATGGTAAAAAACATGCCCGCTTTCAGCACAACGCCTTCGCCGGGATTTCCGTAATGCAAAATATTCGGCTCGTCATGAAACAACCGTCCCAATCCATGGCCGCAGAAGTCTCGCACAATTGAACAGCGCTCAGCTTCGGCATAGCTCTGAATCGCATGGCCAATATCACCCGTTGTGGCGCCCGGTTTCACAACGGCAATGCCACGCAGCAGCGATTCATAGGTCACGACATTGAGACGGGCGGCGCGTCGAGGCAATTCACCGACCGCATACATGCGGCTGCTGTCGCCATGCCAACCGTCAACGATCAAGGTAACATCGACATTGATGATATCGCCTTCCCGCAAAGGCTTGTCATTGGGGATGCCGTGACACACGACATGATTGACGGAGGTGCAGATCGCGCGGCGATAGCCGCGATACATCAGCGGGGCCGGATAAGCGCCGTGATCCATGGCAAATTGAAAACACAGACTGTCGAGCTCTTCAGTCGTGACGCCCGGGCGGATCGCGTCATAGACCAGATCCAGCGCTTCGGCAGCCAAGCGGCCAGCCTTGCGCATGCCCGCAAAGGCCTCTGGCCCGTGGATTTTAATGGTGCCGGCCTGGCGTCGTTCTACCTGTTCTGCGTCGACATAGATCATCCTTGATGATTTGGGTCAAACTGCTGCGGAAGGCAAGTCTTATTATCGAGGCGATGATTATTACAGTTGATGAGGGGCAGGCGGGCTTGTGGTTGGCGGCCAGCGGTGCTTTTATCCGGCGGGTGCTGATGCCCTCTACTTTTGCTGGCGGAGACTTTGCAATGCTGGAACAAGATCTTGTCACCGCTGCTATTTTGGTGATTGGCGATGAAATTCTGTCCGGTCGCACCAAGGACAAGAATATTGGCTATTTGGCCGAATATTTGACGGCGGTCGGCATTGATCTGCGTGAGGTGCGGGTGGTGCCTGATTGCGAGGAAGAGATCGTCACAGCGGCCAAAACATTGGCGCAGCGTTACACCTATTTATTTACGACAGGCGGAATTGGCCCGACCCATGATGATATTACCGCTGACTGTATCGCGCAGGCTGCGGGGGTGGGCATTGATGTGGATGAGCGGGCTGTGGCTTTGCTGCGTGAACGCTTTCCTAATCCCGAGGATTTAAACGAGGCGCGCTTGCGCATGGCGCGCATTCCGCATGGTGCGGATTTGATCGACAATCCGATTTCGCGCGCGCCGGGTTTTATGATCGGCAATATCATTGTGATGGCGGGTGTGCCGTCGATCATGCAGGCGATGTTTGAAAATGTGCTGCCGCGCCTTAAAACGGGGGCTAAATTGCAGGCCCAATCGATTGACTCTGGCGGGCGTCCAGAAGGCGTTTATGCAACGGCTTTGGGGCAGGTTCAAAAGCAGTTTCCGGGCGTTATTATTGGGTCTTATCCGAGTTTTGACGGCAAACGGTTTCAAAACCAGATCGTTGTGCGGGCGCGCGATGCGGCCTTGCTGGCTGATGCCGCTCAGGCTGTCAAAACGATGCTGGATGGCCTACCGCCTGCTTAGGAGCAAAGCGCTCGATTTTTTTCAGCTGGGGCTGAGATATCATCAAGCGTTTTTTTGAATGTGTGGACAGAAGAAAGAACGGTGCATGTCGGTTAAAGCCAATCCAAAAGTTTTTCCTGTGTCATGGGATCAATTTCATCGGGATGCGCGGGCTCTGGCTTGGCGGTTGGCCGGTTCCGGGCCGTTTGACGCTTTGGTCTGCATCACCCGGGGGGGATTGGTGCCAGCCGCCATTGTGGCCCGTGAATTGGAGATGCGGTTGATCGAAACCGTCTGCATCGCCAGCTATCATGACTATCAAAATCAAGGTGAGTTGCAGGTTCTCAAGCCGATTTGCGATCCGATTCTGGCTGCTCATCCGGATGGAGCCGGTGTTTTGGTGGTGGATGATCTGGTTGATACGGGTAAAACTGTCCGCATTGTGCGCGATATGTTGCCCAAAGCCCATTTTGCCACCGTTTATGCTAAGCCGGCTGGACGGCCGGTGATTGACACCTTCATTACGGAAGTGTCACAAGATACATGGATCTATTTTCCGTGGGATATGGGCTTGAGTTATCAAGAACCGATAGCGGCTCAGCCCTGATCTTATCCTTTAGTTGTATTTTTTTTGCGATTTTAGCGTTCTTGCTCTTGCTTTGGCCAGCCAAGTTGTTAGCGTTTGTCTCAGAAATAGTTCAAACGATGGGGTGGGATGCGTGCCTGAATATGGGGCTGACAGAACAATTTTCAGCGCATTATTAGATGCACGGGATCAATTTGGCGGCAAACGGATCGCAATCGAAGATCCAGAGCGCGCCCCTCTGACCTATAATCGTTTGATCCTCGGCGCTTTGGTTCTCGGGCAGGCGTTTACGAAATGGACCGAACGGGGCGAAGTGGTTGGGGTGTTATTGCCCAGCGTCAATGCGGCGGTTGTCAGCATGTTTGCGCTCTCAGCCTATGGTCGGGTGTTTTCCCCTCTCAATTTTACCTCTGGCTTAAAAAATATCAGTTCGGCGATTAAGGCGGCGGAGATCAATACGGTCATTACCTCCTATCGCTTTGTTGAAATGGCCAAGCTGGAAGAGCTGGTGGAGGCTTTGGCCGCACAGTCTGGTGTTCGGATCATTTATCTTGAAGATGTGCGCAAGGAGATCACCTCTTTTGACAAAGCCATCGCTGTGATCAAAGCACCAATCGCGCGGATGCTGCATGCACATTATGCATTGGATCCCCATGAGGCGGCGGTTATTTTATTCACGTCCGGGTCGGAAGGGGAGCCGAAAGGCGTTGCGCTCACCAATGCCAATCTGATTTCCAATGTGGTGCAATCGATGCGTCATTTTGGGGAAGAGTTAGGTCCGCCGCATATCTTGCTTAATCCTTTGCCGGTGTTTCATTCTTATGGCTTGATGGCCGGCGTTTTGCTCGGTCTTTATTCCGGCATGCAGGTCGTTTTATACCCTAGCCCGATCCAATATCGGCAGGTGGCCAAAATGGCCCGCGAAACCAAAGCCAGTATTTTGTTGGGCACGGATACGTTTTTGCAAGGCTGGATGCGGGCCGCTGATCCGGGTGATTTTGATACGGTGCGTTTTGTGGTTGCGGGGGCGGAACGGGTGAAGGATGAAACCCGCCGGATGTGGTCGACCTCGGGAACAATTTTGCTGGAAGGCTATGGGGTCACCGAATGTTCTCCGGTGGTGTCAATCAATACACTCGATCGCAATAAGCCGGGCACGGTTGGTCCGCCATTTGCTGGGCAGGAATTGAGGGTTGATCCGGTCGAAGGAATTGAGGAGGGCGGTCGGCTATATGTGCGCGGACCGAATGTGATGGCGGGTTATATCTATCCGTCCATGCCCGGTGTCTTGGTTCCGCCCGATGGGGGCTGGCATGATACGGGCGATATCGTGACGATTGATGAAGAAGGGTTCATCACCATCAAAGGGCGTGTCAAACGCTTTGCTAAAATCGGCGGAGAAATGGTGTCACTGGGTGCCGTAGAAACCATGGCGGCTGAATTATGGCCAGATGGGCAGCATGTTGCAGTCACATTGCCCGATCCTAAAAAAGGGGAGCAAATCATTCTGGTTTCGGATGTGGCAGTTGCTGATCGGATGGCCTTGCTCAGTCATGCCCAAGCCAGTGGCTATCCCGAATTATGGGTGCCGCGTGCGGTTTTGGTGACCAATTCCATTCCGATTCTCGGATCAGGCAAGATTGATGTAGTGGCCACCACCGAATTGGCCAAATCGATGCGCGCGATGTTGATGTAAATGCGCCAATCTTGGTTTTAAACAGGGATTGCTTTGAACAAGGCTCATGTCCTGCGCACAGGATAAGCCTGTTTGCGCGATGTGCCTTTGCCGAACAGGTGGAAAGAGATAGAGTTCCGCAAAGAAATGTCGCCAATGGGGCGGGACTCGGTTGTGTTCCGGATTATTTTAGGTTTAAAATATAAGCCGGATCAAGGGATGATAGCGGTTTTCTATGAGCAATTTGCAACTCATTGTGACGGATGCAGGGCTTGAAACAAGCACGGTGCGGCGGATTGTTTTGAAAGCAAAAGAGGGCGGGCCGCTCCGCGCTTTTACGCCCGGTGCCACCATCACTGTTGAAATCCCGCAGATTGGTCGACGGAAATATTCTTTGATCGAAACGGGCAAATCACCTCAAGGATTGTCCCCTCTAGGATTAGACCCGAAAAGATTTGAGGCGCCGGAGAGCTATTGTTTGGGTGTTCGCTTGGCCGAAGACAGCCAAGGGGGGTCTCGCTTTATGCATGCTTTGCAAAGAGGGGATGTGATCAATGCAAGCGGCCCAGATAATCAATTTGCTTTAAGCGATGGCATGCATCCGGTTGTGCTGATTGCAGGGGGAATTGGGATCACGCCTTTGTTGTCAAAAGCGGCATGGATGAAGGCTCAAGGGCGACCTTTTCGCTTTGTGTATGCAGCGCGCTCGGCTCATGACTTTGCTTTCCTTGACGCTGTGAAGGCTTTGGCAGGGGATCATCTGCAGCTGCATGATGATGCGGCCTCAGGGGGTGTTTTGGATATTGCTGCGCTGCTGCATAAAGTCACGGCAGAAGAAGTTGTCCATATTTGTGGTCCACGCCCGATGCTGAATGCGGCAACGCAGGCGGCCCGCGCGCTTGGATGGCCCGCTGATAAATTACGGTTTGAATTATTTTACTCTTTGGGAGGTGAGAAGCCTCCTGCACAGCTCACCCCTGTCGAACCGTCATCTGCGGATCGAGCCGCTGCCGATGGAAGTTTTGAGATCGAGATCAAAAGCACCGGGGCGGTTTTCCGTATTCCGGCGGATAAGAGCATCGTGGACGTGTTGCTCGAAGCGGGCCTTGATCCGCTTTATGATTGCAACAAAGGGGAATGTGGTGTGTGTCAGGTTGGTGTTTTGGCGGGTGAGCCAGACCACAAAGATTTTATTTTGAGCGACACGGAACGCGCCGCCAATCAATCGATGCAAATTTGTGTTTCACGGTCGAAGTCGCCGCGTTTGGTGCTTGATCTGTAAGAAAACGGAGGTGGAGGATGAGCAGATACCGTCATAATCCTGCAGCAGTCGCCGCACTTGTGCGTGATGCGGAAGTGCATCGCGATGTCTATATTAATGAAGAAATTTTTGCACTGGAAATGGAGAATTTATTTGCCACGACATGGGTCTATGTCGGGCATGAAAGTCAGGTGCCCAATAGCGGTGATTATTTTACCACCCAAATCGGCAACCAGCCTATTTTGATGGTGCGTCATACCGATCAAAGCATCAAGGTGTTGTATAATCGCTGCCCGCATAAAGGCACCAAAATTGCGATTGATGGATGTGGCAATGCCGGTAAATTTTTCCGCTGCCCCTATCATGCCTGGACTTTCAAAACAGATGGCAGCTTGTTATCCATTCCCTTGAAAAAGGGCTATGAAAATACAGGCTTTGAAAAAACCGATGCAGCGCAGGGTTTAACGCCCGTTAAACACGTGAAAGATTATCGTGGATTTATCTTTGCGAAACTCAAAGATGTCGGCCCTAGTTTTGAGGATTATTTCGGCAATAGTCTCAGCAGCCTTGATAATATGATTGACCGCTCACCGGTTGGTCGATTGGAAGTAGCGGGCGGCGTGTTGCGCTATATGCATAAATGCAACTGGAAAATGCTGGTGGAAAACCAGACGGACACGTGCCATCCCATGGTGGCGCATGAAAGTTCAGCCGGGACAGCGGCATCGGTCTGGAAACCGTTTGAAGGGACAGATAAAGAAAAGCCGATGGCGGTTGAAATTTTTCTGCCCTTTATGAGCCCGTATGAATTCTATGAAGGGATGGGCATTCGGATCTGGGAAAATGGTCATGGACATACGGGTGTCGCTCATTCCATCCATTCGAATTATAAATCTATTCCTGGTTATTTTGAAAAAATGACCGCAAGCTATGGCGAGGAAAAAGCCAAAGCGATTTTAGACGAAAACCGCCACAATACGGTTTACTTTCCCAATGTGATGATCAAAGGCCCGATTCAATTGTTGCGGATTTTTAGGCCGATTGCGGCCAATAAGACGCTGGTTGAAAGCTATACATTCCGTTTGGTTGATGCGCCGGATTTACTGTTGGAGCGCACGCAAATGTATAATCGTTTGATCAATGCGCCGACTTCAATTGTCGGTCATGATGATCTAGAAATGTATGAGCGCGCCCAAGAAGGTTTGGCCGCAGATAGTAATGAATGGGTGAACATCCAGCGTCTTTATGATCCCGATGAGGTTCATCAAAAAGAAGCGGTGACGAATGGCACGAATGAATGGCAAATGCGCAATCAATTTCGTGCCTGGTCTAAATTTATGACCCTGTCGATGTGAGGTCGCCATGACAACGCCAAGCAATCAAGACTTAATCGATTTTGTCTATCGGGAAGCGCGCCTCTTGGATGAATTGCGTTTTAACGAATGGCTCGATTTGTTCACTGAAGATGGACATTATTGGATGCCTGCTGAATGGGGACAAACAGATACCAAGCTGGTTGGCTCACTGATGTATGAAGACAAATTACTGCTGACCGTGCGGGTCGAGCGCTTGAAAGGGAATCGTACTTTTTCACAAAAACCCAAGAGCCGTTGCCACCATGTTTTGCAGGCGCCGTGTGTTGATAGCCGGGACGATGCCGCGCAAGCCTATCATGTCTATACGCCCTTTCATTATTACGAGACGCGGCTTGAAGAGCGTGAATTTTATGCGGGCTGGGCTAAGCATCATCTGGTGGTTGAAGAGGGGCGGTTGAAAATCAAACTCAAACGCGTTGATCTCGTTAATTGCGATGCGTCTTTTGGTAATATTCAACTGTTTATGTAATTTTTCTTTTTTCATATCTTAAGGCAAGGTTCGAAAGAGTGTCAGCATTTCAATCTGTTTTTGATGCGTTGCAGGCTGCGGTTGACCAATGGGCGGATCATCCGTTTTTGAATGTATTGCCCGAAACCGCGTCCCTCTATGCCATTGAGCCGGGCGAAATATCCTATGCCGCGATGTTGGACGCAACGCAGCGGCGGATGCAGTCCTTTCAAAAATCAGGCGTCGGGGCGGGGCATCGGATTGGGGTGTTGGTTGAAAACCGCCCTGTGTTTTTTGAGATTTGGTTTGCGTTGAATGCCTTGGGTGCGTCGATTGTTCCGATCAATCCAGATTTGCGTCAGGCAGAACTTGAATATCTGATGGATCATTCTGAAATGATCGCAGCCATTGTTCTTCCCCAACGCCAAGCCGAGATCGTTGCCGCTGTTAAGGCCATTGGTAAATCATTATTGGTCATCACACCCGATCAGTCATTGCCGCCATTGGCTGAGCACCGTGCGCCTTGTTTGGCGCGTGCAGTGGATGATGAGTGCGCATTGCTTTATACATCGGGCACAACGGGTAAGCCGAAGGGCTGTATTTTATCCAATCGTTATTATTTGAATAATGGGCTGTGGTATAACGAGGCGGGAGGGCTGATGCCAATCCGCCCCGGTCAAGAGCGGATGCTGACTCCCTTGCCCCTTTTTCATATGAATGCCATGGCTACGTCGACGATGGCGATGATGATGTCAGGTGGTTGCTTGACCGTCTTGGATCGCTTTCATCCAAAAACATGGTGGGACAGCGTGCGCGCAGCGCGGGCCACGATTGTGCATTATCTGGGTGTCATGCCGCCGATGTTGATGTCTGCTCCGCCCGTGGCGCAGGATAAAGACCATCATGTTATCTTTGGATTTGGGGCTGGTGTGCATAAGACCTTGCATGGACCGTTTGAAGAGCGTTTTGGTTTTCCATTGATTGAAGCATGGGCGATGACGGAAACCGGAGGTGCGGTCATTATCGCCGCCAATCGAGAGCCACGTCATCTCGGTATCAGTTGCATCGGCCGCGCAGATGCGCAGACGGATCTGCGGATCATCAGAGAAGATGGCTCAGAATGTGATGTGAATGAAGCAGGCGAATTATTGGTGCGCCGTCGTGGGGGCGCGCCGCGCCAAGGTTTTTTCAAAGCCTATTTGAAAGATCCCGATGCCACGGAAGAGGCGTGGCAGGGTGGCTATTTCCATACCGGGGATGTCGTCAGACGTGATCACGAAGGCTATATTTATTTTGTCGATCGGCGCAAAAATGTTATCCGTCGATCAGGCGAAAATATCGCTGCGGTCGAGGTGGAAAGCGCGTTGCAGCAACATCCTGCGGTGGCAGCGGCAGCTGTGGCGGCGGTTCCCGATCTTGTGCGCGGGGATGAAGTCTTTGCCTGTATCATCTTGCGCGATCCGCCAACCCGGCTTGAGGATAAAAAGCAACTGGCCGAACAGATTGTTCAGCATGCTCTGGGCGCTTTGGCCTATTATAAGGCGCCCGGCTATATTGCATTTGTCTCCTCGTTGCCAGTGACCGCGACACAAAAGGTTCAACGCAGCACCTTAAAAGATTTGGTGGCCAGCTTGGTTGATCACCCTGAGACCTTTGATCTGCGCGCCATGAAAAAACGGACGGCGTGAAATGGGGAAAGGATGGGCGCAGCACGAGCGACAGGGGTATGGGGATGTGGTGATTGCCGCCCCGATCACCATTCCCTATCAACGCTATTCCATCCAAACCGCGCATTGGTGGATCGGGCGCGCTTTAAAAGAGTTGCTGACCGTTTCAAACTTGCGAGCGCAGGATATTGATGGCTTTTTGGCTTCTTCCTTTTCGTTGTTTCCTGATACGGCCATTGGGCTCACGCAACATTTTGGCCTGTCACCGCGCTGGCTTGATCATATTCCGATGGGCGGTGCCAGTGGCGTGCTTGCGGTGCGTAAAGCGGCACGCGCAGTGCAGATGGGCGATTGCACGATTGCGGCATGTATTGCCGGGGATACCAATCACGTGGATAGTTTCCGCAAATCGCTGTCGTCTTTTTCACGCTTTGCGCAAGATGCGGTCTATCCTTACGGTTCGGGTGGGCCCAATGCCAGCTTTGCTTTGATCTGTTCGCATTACATGCGACTTTATGGAGCAACGCGCGCGGATTTTGGAAAAATTGCCATCAGCCAACGCGACAATGCGCGCGCTTTTCCGCATGCTTTGATGCGCCAGCCTTTAACGCTAGACGACTATCTCAACGCACGTATGATTTCCGATCCGATCGGGCTTTATGATTGCGTGATGCCGTGTGCGGGCGCGGAGGCTTTTTTAGTGATGCGGGAAGGGGTCGCCCAAGCGCTCAATCTGCCTTACGTGCATCTGTTATCGACCATTGAGCGCCATAATGCGCATATCGACGATGCCATCCAGCATCGGGGCGGATGGACGGTGGATATTGATGAGCTTTATGCCCAAGCGGGGATCAAGCCCGATGCGATCTCCTTTCTGCAAAGCTATGATGACTATCCGGTGATTTCCATGATGCAGATGGAAGATTTGGGCTTATGCAAAAAGGGTGAGGGAAAAGAGTTCGTGCGCCATCATTCTCTCACCACCGATGGCAGCATGCCGCATAATACATCGGGCGGGCAGTTGTCGGTTGGGCAGGCTGGATGTGCGGGCGGCTTTTTGGGGATTGTTGAAGCTGTGCGGCAATTGACCGGGCAAGCCTTAGGCGGTCAAGTGCATAAGCCGCGCTATGGTTTGGTTTCGGGTTTTGGCATGATTGTTTATGATCGTGGGCTTGCATCCGCCGCAGCAATTTTTGCAGCAGGCCGTACACAGACAGGAGGGGCGTAAGATGACGTCTCCTGTGTTGCCTCCCAAACGCAAAAATCCGCTTAAGCGCACCCGTCTGCCCACGATGCCGCCTGAGATACGCAGTCGGCAATGGCATGTTTTAACCAAAGCAGCAGCAGAGGGACGGTTTGGTTTACCAACCTGTCTGGAATGTGATCGCCCGCATTATCCTCCGCGTGATCTATGCCCGTTTTGCCAATCCCATCAGCTTGCCTTTAAACCGTGTTCGGATCGCGGGCATTTGGTCGAGCAAACCTCCATTCATATTTCCAACAATGTCTATTTCCGCGAGCGTCAGCCATGGCATGTGGGTCTTGTGTCTTTGGATGCGGGCCCGCAGGTGATTGCGCATATCCATGCCACATGTCGTGCGGGTGATCCCATCCGCTTGCAATGGCGCCTTGATAAAAGTGGTAATGCAACCGCTTTTGCTGAACCGGTTGTTCCTGATCCCTCATTGATGGATGATGTGCAGATGCGTGAAATGACTCTCGATCCAACCCATCGCCGCGTGTTGATTACCGATGGCCGAACCCCTTTGGGGCAGGCGGTGGCGCGCGCGCTGTCTGCGGCTGGTGCATCGATTATTTTTGTGGGCGTGCGGGAACCGTGGAAGCCTTTCGAGGGGGAAGCGGCCTTGAAAGCAATCGAGCGGGTTGAGGTTATGCCGCTTGATATAACTGATCACGATTCCGTGATGGATTTAGCGAATGAAATCGGTGCACGTGTTGATCTGGTGATTCATACCAGCCAGCATATTCGGCCCGGTGGCTTGCTTGATCGCAAAGGCGTGGGTGTGGCGCAAGAGGAGATCGATACGGCCTATTTAGGTTTTCTGCGCTTGGCGCAAGCTTTCGGTCCGGTCATGAAATTTCGTGGTGCGGATGGGGTGAATAATGCCTGTGCATGGGTGAATATTTTATCCGTTTATGCCCATATGCCTTGGCCGGCTTATGGCGCTTATTCGGCGTCGCAGGCGGCTTTGTTGAACGCGTCCTTATCCTTGCGGGCTGAATTGCGGGCCGGGGGTGTTCGGGTTGTGCATCTCTTTACGGGGCCAACCGAGGATGAATGGTTTCAGCCCCTTCCGCCGCCCAAAGTCAGCTATCCGCAACTTGCCAAAGCCGTTGTCGAGAGTTTGAAAAAAGGGCTTGAGGACGTTTATGTCGGCGATATCGCGCAAGACTTTAAAGCGCGTTGGGATGCCAATCCAAAAGCCCTTGAGAGGGAAATCGGTCAATGAGTTCATATCTGCCATCTTTGTTGAAAGCGATTGCCCATCAAGACGTGCGCGTCATTGATTTGACCTTCACCTTGTCGCCTGAATTTCCAGCTCTGGTTCTGCCGCCTGAATTGGGCCAGTGCCAACCGTTCCGCATGGAGGAAGTGTCACGCTATGATCCGCGCGGTCCGGCGTGGTACTGGAATAACATCACCATGTCCGAACATTGCGGAACCCATTATGACGCGCCGATCCATTGGATTACCGGCAAGGATCTGCCCAATAATTCGGTTGATACAATCCCACCGGAGCATTTCATTGCCGAAGCCTGTGTGGTGGATTGTAGCGCGCAGGCAGCGGATAATGCAGATTACACCCTCAGCGTTGCCGATCTTCTCACATGGGAAGAGCAGCATGGGCGCATCGGGGCGCGCACATGGGTTTTGATGCGCACGGATTGGTCAAAACGGGATTTCAAAGCCTATGCGAATCTGCGTGAGGACGGGGCCCATACGCCCGGGCCCTCTCCTGAAGCAATGCAGTTTTTGGTGGATGAACGTCAGATCCTTGGCTTCGGGACAGAGACCATTGGCACGGATGCCGGACAGGCTCATCACTTCGCGCCCCCTTATCCCGCGCATCACTTTTTGCATGGGGCGGGGCGCTATGGTTTGCAATGTTTGCGCAATCTAGATCAGTTACCTGCACGCGGCGCGGTGATCATGGCGGCCCCGTTGAAAATTCGCCAGGGGTCGGGCTCACCGTTGCGTGTTCTGGCTTTGGTTGAGGGGGATGCATGACAAAACCGATCGCATCATTGGTGACGGGGGGCGCAGCTGGCATTGGGGCTGCGCTGTGCCAAGCTTTGTTGGAGGCCGGCCATCATGTTGTGACATTGGATTGTCACGCGCCGCGTTACACACATCCTCATCTGACCTATCTTGCCTGTGATTTGTTGGATGCAGAGGCGACCAAGCAAACAGCGGCTGAGGTCGCAGCCCATTTTAAGATCCGTCACCTGGTTCATAATGCGGGGAGTATTCGCGCTAATCTGATTGAAAAGACTTCGGCGGCGGATCTTTTGGCGCTGAGTCAATTGCATTTGGGAGCAGCGATTACGTTGGTGCAGGCTGTGTTGCCTGATTTGAAATCATCGGCGGATGCGCGCATTGTCATGATGTCCTCACGAGCGGCTTTAGGCGCAGTGACACGCACGGTTTATTCAGCCACCAAAGCCGGATTAATCGGCATGATGCGTACGCTAGCGTTGGAATTAGCGCCGCATGGGATCACGGTTAATTGTGTTGCCCCGGGGCCTGTGGGGGGCACCGATATGTTTCATCACGTCATGCCGCCGGGCGATCCGCGCATTGACGCACTGGCAAAAGCCATTCCGCTGCAACGACTCGGCACGCCCGCGGATGTTGTTCATGCAGTCACATTTTTTTTAGCGCCGCAATCAAGCTTTATCACAGGGCAGACCCTTTATGTCTGCGGTGGATCGAGCATCGGCCAAGCCGCGCTTTAAATTTTATCTAGGGTCAGACCTCATTCATTTTGCATCAACGGTTAAATTAATGAGCTCTGACCCTAGTGATTTATCGTTTCGATTCTGCGGGGGCAGGGGTGCGGTCGATTGTGTGTTCGGTGATCCCGCGTTTTGAAAGTACGAATTTTTGAATTTTTCCATTTTCCGTGCGTGGTAAATCAGGCAAAAATTCCAAATAGCGCGGGACAGCATAGCGCGGCAATTCGCGTTCGCAGATTGCAAAAACAGTCTCAGCGGTTAGCTGCGCTCCAGCCTTGATGACGACAGCGGCCATCACTTCATCTTCGGCTAAATCAGAGGGCACGGCAAAGGCTGCCGCCGACTCCACGCCCTCGATAGCGCAGAGCACCTGTTCGACTTCGAAGGATGAAATATTTTCGCCGCGTCGGCGGATCACATCTTTGATGCGGTCGATGAAATTAAAACTGCCGTCGGGATAGCGGATCACGCGGTCACCCGTATGAAACCATAGATTGCGCCATGCCTCGACCGTTTTGTCATCCATGCCAAAATAGCCTGAAGAAAAGGCAAAGGGATGTTGGGCGCGCAATACTAATTCGCCCGCTTCCCCATCGGCGACTTCTTCATCCCATGCATCAACAATCCGTGCCTCAATCCCCGGCGCTAATCGACCAATGCGACCGGGGACGCGATCTTTGGCCTGACATCCAATGACGAAATTTGTTTCGGTCGATCCAAATCCATCCGCCAATGTGACACCAGTACGCTGATAAAATGTGGCATGCATCGGATGAGGAACACCCGGACCAAGAGCGGTCCGCATGTGATGTTGGCGCTCATGGGGCTGCTCGGGTTGTGCGAGCAAAATAGGCACCATAGCGCCGAGCAGATAGCCCACACTCGCTTGGGTTTCAATCATCGCTGGCCAAAATCCCGAAGCAGAAAATTTAGGCAGCAAAGCGAGGCTAGATCCCGTTAGTAAAGCCTGAAAAAAGCTGTTGAGCGCATTGGTATGAAATAAAGGCAAAGTGGTTGCCAAGCGCTCGCCATCGCGCAAGCCTAGGAAATGCGCGGTATAAAGTCCCCACCAATGAAATTGGGCATGCGGACACACAACACCTTTCGGGGCGCCTGTGGTGCCGGAGGTATAAAGGATGGCCAAGGGATCACCCGGTTGGCAATTCTCGGCGGGAAGTGCGGGGGCTTCAAAGGAGGCAGGCATCAAAGGGGCGCCGCACTCATGACGAGGCCAGCCACCTTCAAGACACCAGATCGCCGTTAATGCGGTGCCTAAAAAGGCTTGTGGTTCTAAAGCGTCGAGCAAATGCGGATCGGCGATCAAAAGTTTGGCGCCTGAATTTTCCAGATAATAGCGCAATCCTCTGGTCTTGGCGGCAATATTGAGCGGCACCGCAATGGCGCCGATCCAGCCGCAAGCTAAAATTGCGGTCATCATTTCGGGGCGGTTCGGAGATAACAGCGCGACACGATCACCACGGCTAATGCCAAAGCGCTTGAGAGCACCCGCAGCCTTGGCAATTCTGTCTGGGGTCTCGTCAAACAGCCAGCGTTCAGACTGGCACATAAATAAAGGGCGCGCGCCATAGCGCTCTGCTTGTGCCATTAACATCCGAGGCACCGTCCTGTTCTGCGCAGGCAGAGGGAGCCAAGGAAATTCCGGCAACATTAGCCATGCCCTCCTAGATAGGTGGCAATCAGTCGCGGATCATGCATCAAGCTGCCAGAGGGGCCAGACAAGGTCACTTCACCTGTTTCCAGCACATAGCCGTAATCAGCGGTTTCAAGCGCTGCGCGCGCATTTTGTTCGACCAGCAAAATCGATACCCCTAAATCGCGCAAGGAGGCCACAATTTTAAAAATTTCACTGACGATCATGGGAGCCAAACCCAGTGAAGGTTCATCCAGCATCAGCAAGCGCGGACGAGCCATTAAAGCGCGACCCAACGCCAGCATTTGCCGCTCGCCTCCTGATAAGGTGCGCGCTAATTGACTGCGCCGTTCATTCAGGCGCGGAAAGCGCTCATAGACGATGTCAAATCCTTTGTTCTGCCAGGCTTTATCGTGCCGATGACTATAGGCGCCCAGCAACAAATTATCTTCCACGCTCATATCAGCAAATAATTCGCGTTGCTCAGGCACGATGCATAAGCCGTTCATAACCCGGTCTTCGACATCGGTTCCAGCAAGCGTCACACCGTCATAAACCACATCCCCTGTTGAGGGTAAAAGCCCCATCAAAGCGGCGAGCAGAGTTGTTTTGCCTGCGCCATTGGGGCCGATGATGGTGACAATTTGGCCTTTGTCGAGTGACAGGCTGACATCGCGCACAGCGGTGACTTTGCCATAGGATACAGAGAGGTTCTTGACCTCTAGAAGCCTGCTCATGCGACGCCTCCCAGATAGGCTTCCTGCACTGCCGCACTGGCGCGCACATCTGCGGGACTGCCCTCCATGATTTTGGAGCCGAAATCAAGCACGACAATTCGGTCAACCAGTCCCATCACGAAATCCATATCATGCTCAACCAACAAAATACTGACCCCGCGTGCCCTGATCTCACGTAATTGCTGTGCCAAAGCGTCTTTTTCTGCTTTGCGCAATCCGGCGGCTGGTTCGTCGAGAATGATCAGGATCGGATCGGCAACCAAGGCACGCGCAATTTCTAAGACCCGTTGATTGCCGAGTGGCAGATTTCCAGCCAATTCGGTTGCTTTGTCTCCCAGCCCCACCAATTTCAAATGATCGAGCGCAACCCGTGTGGCTTGCGCTTCTTCTTCGCGGTCGAGCCGGAAGAGGCATTTAAGAAAACCGGAGGAGGTGCGTGTGTAAGCGCCGAGCAGCACATTGTCGATCAATGTCATTGCGGGACGCAGTTTGACATGCTGAAAGGTGCGGGCAATGCCGATATGCGCAATTTCAGCTTGATGGGCGCGCGTGATGTCTTGCCCCATAAAAACCACCTGTCCCTCATCGGCTGGCAAGGCGCCCGAAATCAAATTGAACAAGGTGCTTTTGCCGGCTCCATTGGGTCCGATGAGACCAAGAATCTCGCCCGATTTGAGAGTGAAGGACACATCATTCACGGCAATCAAACCACCAAAGCGTCGATTGAGATTTTTAACCTCAAGCAAAGTGCGTCCGGCTTCAGGTAAGGAGCGGCGAGCAAAGCCATCTAATGCCGCTTTGGGTTGGGCAATTTGTTGCGGAAATAGCCGATCAATCAAAGCCATCACGCCGCCGCGGGCATGTTGCAACAGCAAGATCAGCAATACGGAAAAGGCGATGATTTCTAACTGGCCGGCATTGCGGGATAAATGCGGCAAAATATCTTGGATCCAGTTTTTGAAGAAAATCACCAAAGCAGCCCCAACCACCGCTCCATAGACGGAATTGGCACCCCCGACCATGATCATCAATAAAAATTCGATGCTGGGCCGAATATCAAAAGGTGAAGGGCTGATAAAGCGCAGCATATGCGCGTAAAGCCAACCGGCCAATCCGGCTAACAGCGCGGCAATCAAAAACATGATGATGCGGATACGAAATAAATCGACACCGAGACTGGCGATCATGGTTGCGCCGCCGCGCAAGGATCGGATCGCTCGTCCTTCGCGTGAATCTAAAAGATTTGAAACCAACACCATGCCCAAGGCGAGCAAGATCCAAATGAGATAATAAATCGATCCATTGGTTGCCAGCACAACAGGCCCAAATGAAATTGGCGGAATGCCACGAATGCCGTCATGCGCGCCAAAGCCGGGAATATTGGGAAAGAGAAAATAAATCGCCAAGCCCCACGCAATCGTGCTCAAGGGTAAAAAATGCCCACCCAGTTTCAGCGTCACCACACCGAGCAGCAAGGCAATCAAACCGCTCATCAGCAAAGCCAGAACCAAGCCCAAAAGCGGCGGGAGATGTAAAAAAACGGTGACCCAGGCGGTTGCATAAGCGCCGATCCCGACAAAGGCGGCTTGCCCGAATGAGGTGAGGCCCCCAAAGCCGGTCATCAACACAAGGCCCAAGGCAATCATTGCGCCAATGCCGATGTAATTCATCAAGGTGATGGTGAAGGGAGAGGCTAACCAAGGCAAGGCGCATAGCGCAAGGCCCGCTCCGACAAGAAAGGTCTTTTTTAGGGCGGACGGGCTCACGCAATGTCCTCCTCTTCTTCATCATGATGCAAGGTGACAATCGAGCGCCAAATCAAGATCGGGATCAGGGCACCAAAAACGATTGTTTCTTTAAGTGTGCTGGAGAAAAACGAGGCATAGCTTTCCAAAATGCCGATCGCGACAGCACCAATAGCGGTCAGTGGATAGCTCATCAATCCACCCACCACGGCACCGACAAAGGCTTTCAGGCCAATCAAAAAGCCAGAGTCATAATAGAGTGTGGCGACCGGTCCGATCAGCAGTCCCGACACCCCACCTAAAACCGACGCCAAAAGATAGGCGCGGGTGCCTGTTTGATGGGGGCGAATGCCGACAATGCGGGCCCCTGTGCGATTAATGGCGGTTGCGCGCAAGGCTTTGCCGTCAATGGTTTTTTCAAAGTAGAGATAAAGAAGGCCAGAAAACGAGACCGCAGCAATCACCATCAGCATGGTTTGCGCACTCACAACCACGCCGGCGAGATCAAAGACCTCGCGCGACACAGGGTCGGTTCGGTAGCCTTCGGGACCAAAAAACAGCAAGGCCAATCCTGAAATGGAAAAATGCACCGCGACGGATACAATCAGCAACACCAGAACCGAGGCATCAGCCAAGGGCCGGAAGGCGATACGGTCAATCAAAGGGGCGATCGGCAGAACCAGCGCCAAAGCCAGCAGCATTTGCGCTGACAAAGGCAGGCTTACGCCTTGCAATAAGATGATGGCTGCCCCCGGCAGACAGGGCAAGATACCATAATTCAACAAAGCCTGTGGCGCCGCGTGGAGTTTGTTGTGGCGCCATAAATCAAACAGTTCAACGACCAGCGCCAAAGCGGACAAAACAGCAACAAGCTGCACCGTGCCGGGCAGTTGTCCCATTTGCAACATCGCAAGCGTTAAGGCGGCATAAGCGGCGATATCACCAAAAGGGACAAACATGACCCGTGTAATGGAAAAAATCAGGACCGTCCCTAAGGCAATCAGGACATAAATTGACCCATTGGCGATGCCGTCCATCACCAGAATCGCCGCAATCTGTAGATCCATCATTCCTCACACACAAAGAGCGGAGGTGAAGATAAAAACTTCCCGATGC
>CAWUMW010000012.1:0-23142 GCA_963923415.1 uncultured Hyphomicrobiales bacterium
CAATAAAAAATTGGTTGGCGCCCGCGACCCGTTAGGCATTCGGCCGCTTGTGTTAGGCGAATTGGATGGCCATTATATTTTAGCGTCTGAAACCTGTGCGTTAGATATTATTGGCGCCCGCTTTGTGCGTGATATCGAAAATGGCGAAGTGGTGATTATCACCGATAGCGGCATTGAATCGATCAAGCCGTTTCCAAAAGTCGCTGCCCGTCCCTGCATTTTTGAATATATCTATTTTGCCCGTCCTGACTCGGTGGTGCATGGACGTCCGGTCTATGAAGTGCGCAAAGCGATGGGTGCGCAGCTTGCGCATGAGGCAGGCATTGCAGCCGATGTGGTGATTCCGGTTCCGGATTCAGGTGTTCCAGCCGCACTTGGTTATGCGCAAGCAGCTGGCATTCCTTATGAGCTGGGGATCATCCGCAATCATTATGTCGGACGCACCTTCATCCAGCCAACCCAATCGGTGCGCGAGCTCGGCGTGCGCATGAAACATTCCGCCAATCGCTCGGTTGTTCAGGGCAAGCGGATTGTGTTGATTGATGACTCCATCGTGCGCGGCACCACATCGGTGAAGATCGTCCAAATGATGCGCGATGCGGGAGCGCGGGAGGTTCACTTCCGCATCTCTAGCCCGCCGATCACCCATCCCGATTATTACGGCATTGATACGCCACAAAAAGACAAATTGCTGGCTGCCACCCATTCGTTGGAAGACATGCGTCGGTTTATCGGCTGTGACAGTCTGGCTTTCTTGTCTGTCGATGGCATTTATAAAGCGATGGGATATGAGCAACGTAATGCCGCCCAGCCGCAATTTACCGATCACTGTTTCACCGGCGATTATCCAACCCATCTCACAGACCAGATTGGTGAAGGCGCCAAGCAACAATTATCCATGCTGGCAGAGGTGGGATAAAACAATGAGCACCCTTGATTTGAAAAACCGTGTGGCCGTTGTCACAGGAGCATCACGCGGCATTGGTCGCGCCGTCGCTTTAGGCTTGGCAAAAGCCGGTGCGCATGTGGTTGCGGTCGCGCGCACCCAAGGCGCGCTGGAAGAGCTTGATGATGCGATTCAGGCCGTGGGGGGAGAAGCCGCGACGCTGGTTCCGATTGATGTGCGCGATGTGGAAGCGCTGGATCGACTGGGCGCGGCAATTTATGAGCGGTGGGGCAAGCTCGATATCTTTATTGGCAATGGTGGCACGCTCGGCCCCATCACACCTTTGGGCCATGTCACGCCAAAAGAATGGGAGCAAGTTATGGCCGTCAATGTGACGGCCAATTGGCGCTTGATCCGTTCTTTTGATCCTTTACTGCAAAAGTCAGATGCAGGCCGTGTGATCTTGCTATCCTCTGGCGCATCATGGAAACGGCTCGCTTATTGGGGGCCGTATTCAATTTCCAAATCAGCCGTGGATGCTTTGGGCGTGACCTATGCCAATGAAACAAAAAATACACCCATCAAAGTGATGCTGGTTAATCCCGGCCCCATCCGCACAGATATGCGCGCTGCAGCCATGCCCGGCGAAGACCCGATGACGCTTGAAACGCCCGAAGATCTGGCACCGCATATTCTGGCCATGACATCGCCGGACTGGCAGATCAGCGGACAAATTTATGATCATCCGTCAAAAAAGGTTTTGGCTTTTCAAAACCCCGCCTGATCATCCCACTACGGGTTATTTTTTCGCGCGCTTGTTGCGATAGGGATTATCCGAATTACGCAAAGACAGACGGATCGGCGTTCCGGGCAGATCAAAAGTTTCACGCAAACTGTTGATCATATAGCGCACATAGCTATCGGGTAAGGCATCGAGCTGATTGCCAAACACTGCAAACAAAGGCGGTCGCGCTTTAACCTGCGTGGCATAACGGATCTTGATCCGACGACCTGACACAGCAGGCGGCGGATGACTGGCCAAAACCTGTTCGAGCCACCGATTAATCTGGCCCGTGGAAACACGCTTGGACCAAACCTCTGACGCTTTCACACAAGCCTGCATCAAGGCATCAATGCCCTGCCCTGTTAAACCAGAGACCGGAACAATTGTCGCTCCCTTGACCATAGACGTCACAGGCTGAGCATCGTCGATCAAGGCCTTGAGCAGGCCCTGTTCATGACTGACCAGATCCCATTTATTCAAGGCGATCACCAAGGCCCGTCCTTCTTTTTCAATAATTGATAGAATGGCCAGATCCTGCTTTTCAAATGGAATAGTCGCATCAAGCAGCAACACCACCACTTCCGCAAATTTTACGGCCCGCAATCCATCGGCGACCGATAATTTTTCAAGTTTTTCCTGCACCCGGGCGCGCTTTCGCATCCCAGCTGTATCGAAAATCTTGATCGGACGCCCCCGCCATTCCCATTCAAGACCAATACTGTCACGCGTAATGCCCGCTTCCGGCCCAACCAATAACCGATCCGTGCCAAGCATCTGATTGATTAAGGTTGATTTGCCAGCATTAGGCCGACCGATCACAGCAATCCTGAGTGGACGTTTCGGATCATCCATATCCGAACCCGCTGTTGCGTCCTCTTGATCCGTGTCAAAGTCATCAACCGGATCTGGCTTCGCAGTGTGTTCGGGCAGCGCATCGCAAATCGCATCATAAAGATCCGCCAGTCCCTCTCCATGTTCGGCGGAGAACGGCAAAGGATCACCAAGCCCAAGACCATAGGCTTCATAGACTTCGCTTAATCCCTGTTTGCCTTCAGCCTTGTTGGCGATCAGGATCACGGGCTTGCTCGCGCGCCGCACGGCCTGCGCAAAATGTCGATCGGTTGGCGTAACCCCAGCGCGCGCATCAATGACAAACAAGATAGCATCCGCATCGGCAATGGCCGCTTCGGTCTGCAAGCGCATCCGTCCCGTCAAAGACGCCGCATCCGCCTCTTCCAGACCAGCCGTATCAATCACGGTAAAATCGAGATCACCCAGATGCGCCTCACCCTCGCGGCGATCGCGTGTGACGCCGGGTTGATCATCCACCAAGGCCAGCTTTTTCCCCACCAAGCGATTGAACAAGGTGGATTTACCGACATTCGGACGGCCGATGATGGCCAATGTGA
Source organism: uncultured Hyphomicrobiales bacterium (assembly GCA_963923415.1). Lineage (GTDB taxonomy): Bacteria > Pseudomonadota > Alphaproteobacteria > Rhizobiales > Beijerinckiaceae > CAIYZJ01. Next base: position 3,080 of record CAWUMW010000012.1, read on the forward strand.
AGGACATACCGCCCCTTTCAGATCACGAAGCGGGCTGGACAGGGCCGCCGCGAATAAGACCAAGATAAAGATCAACCCGTTGCCTCAACGCCTGCGGTGCACTGCGATCAATGGCGATGGCATCAAACAACCGGCCCGCTTGATCATAATCGCCCGCCTGCATGGCCGCGAGTCCCAATAATTCCTGCGCCAAACCGGTCATCGGGCCGGGCTTAGCCGTCAACGGTTCCAGCCGTTTCGCCAAGGCCTGGCCATCCACCTGATCACTTGCCAGCACCGCAGCCCGATAGCGTGCGATATCGCGCAGCACATCACTGAGGCTGGCATCGGCAGCCAAGCCATCAAAAGCTGCAATGCCCTTGGCGACATCCTTTTTGCCCCATTCGGCAGCCAGCCGAAACCGCGCTAATATCTTATAGCCTTCTGGGGCTTCTGCGCTCAGCGCACTCAAAACCCGCTCCGCATCTTCGCCACGGCCAGCCCGACTGTCTTCAATCGCAGCTTCAAAGCGCGCTGAAACCGCTTCGGCTTGCTTTTTCTGATGTTGCTGCCAGCTCGTAAAGCCAGCCGATCCCAACACCACAACCAACAGCAACGCAATCAGGCTGGTCTGGTGTTTTTGCCAGAATTGCAGCACTTGGTCGCGACGGACTTCTTCATCAATTTCATTAAAAATATCTGACATGGCCTCTTTCAAGCCGCAGAAGCGGCCTTCCCGATCATTTTCTGCCCCGCGCATAGCATGCTCAGCCCAAAAAGGCCAATCCAGTCTTAGCCGGTCCAGTCTTGTCCAGTCTAGTCTTGCCCCTTCCGCGAAATCGCACCCCACAGCCTGCCTTCACACCGCAAACGCCCCATCAAGCGCTCGTTAAAGCCCAATCCGTTGTATGAGAGGCGAAAAACACCCCCAAAATCCGTCTTTGCATAACACCCACGCGCGGTGGACGGCTTGTCAAGGTGATCGATCTCAGTCAGCTTAACGGTTCATTCATTTCAAAAAGGGGAGACAACAGGGGACGCCTGATGATCTCCGGTGTGCGTCTTGACAACTCATCACAACCAAGGCCCCGACCTGCAAACGGTGTCAGAAGATGGGCCTACTGATCAAAGCCACACCTCCAATCCCTATGATGGTATTCTAAACGCTCCCGCAACCGCCATTGCCTTGATGTGCGTCGGCTCGTTGATTTTCCCGGCCATGAACAGTGGCGCCAAATGGCTCGCCAAAATCTATCCCGTCGAACAGGTGATTTTCATTCGGATCCTGACCCATTTCCTGTTCATGTCCGCCTTGTTCATGCCGCGCTATGGAACCGCGATTTTCAAAAGCCAAAAACCACTCTGGCAAATCAGCGCCTCGGCTTTGCTGTTTATTGCCACAGGATGTTTTTTTGTCGGCATTCAAACCATTCCTCTGGCTGAGGCAACCATTATCACCTTTTTAGGGCCGCTTTTTGTTACGATGCTTGCGGTGCTGTTTTTGGGCGAACGGGTAACACCCTTACGGCTTCTCTGCATCGTCGCAGGCTTTGTGGGCGCGGCCATTGTCATCCGTCCGGGCAGTGATGTGTTTCGGCTTGAATCCTTGCTGATCATCATGAATGCCTTTCTTTATGCCTGCTATCAAATCATGACCCGCAAATTGGCTGGCATCGACAAGCCCGAAACAACGGCTGTTTATAATGGCTTGGTGGGCGCAGTGGTGATGGCCTTTTTGATGCCGTATGTTTGGAAAATGCCCGACCAGCCATTGCATCTTCTGCTGTTTTTATCGCTGGGGATTTTAGGCGGATTGGGTCATTATGCTGTGGCGAGTGCGATGCGCTATGCGCAAGCCAGCCTGATCGCCCCCTTCCATTACATGCAAATCGTTTTTGCGGTTTTATATGGATGGGCTTTGTTTAACGATTGGCCAGACAGCTATTCCTTTATCGGTTGTTCCATTATCGCATTGGCGGGCGCAGCTTTAGGCATTACGGAAACCCGCGATCAAAAAACCGCGGGCTAATCAGTGAGGGTCTAACCCTAGGCATCAATCTGCAATTCGATCAAAAACGGGCCCTTATGCTGCAAGGAAGTTGCCAATAAATCAGCAAATCCTTCGATGCTATTGGTGCTCGCGGCCTCAACACCCATAGCCCGCGCAAGATAAGGCCAATCCAAATTCGGATTCCCAAGATCAAACATATCCAGAGCCGTACGGCCCGGATTGGCGCCCACATTCGCAAGCTCACCAATCAAAATCTGATATTTGCGGTTGGAAAGGATCACGGTTGTCACATCGAGCTTTTCACGCGCTTGCGTCCACAATCCTTGCACCGTGTACATGGCTGATCCGTCTGCCTGCAAATTGATCACCCGCCGACCTGGCGCGCCGATTGCTGCGCCTGTCGCAACGGGGATGCCCTGACCAATGGATCCACCTGTTACACTGAGCCATTCATGCTGTTCAGAAGCATGGCTATGAGCAAAAAAATCACGTCCAAAGGAAACCGATTCATCGGAAATAATCGTCCCTTCCGGCATCAACCGCGCCACCGTAGCGGCAACAGATGCCGAAGTAATCGCGCCACGCGCCGGTGCAGGTTTTTCGCCATGATGGGGGACACTGACTTGAGGCGCTTTCAACACATCAACCAAGCGGGCCAGGGCCTCCAGAATATCTTGGTCAGGGCGCGCCATGACATGACAGGGTGCGTCATGCGGAATGGGAGATTGTGGCTTATTCGGATAGGCAAAAAATGTAACCGGCTTATGCGTGCCGCATAAAATCAAAGCCTTTAATCCCGCCATGGCCGCCACAGCCTGATCCACGACATAGGGCACCCGCTCAACAATCGCTCGGCCATAGCCACGGGATAATTTGCCATTAGCGCCTTGGGCAATCAGACGACATCCGGTTGCGGCTGCTATGCGATAGGCCAATAATAAACCCTCTTCTGTTAGCCCCGCATGGCCAAGAATGAGCCCAAAATCAGACCCGCCCTGACGCAAAAGGCGTGCGGTCTGTTCGATCTGAAACGGATCAACCAAGGGCGTGGCGGGCGCAGGCAAAGCATCCCCCACCACACCGCCCTCATTCCATGAAACATCGGAAGGTAAAATCAAACTGGCCACCTGCCCGGGGGCTTGTTGAGACGCATAAACGGCTTGGGCAGCATCTTGTCCTACGGTGCGCACATCCATCGCAGTGCGTACCCATCCCGAAACACCGCGCGCAAAGCCTTCCGTATCCGCAGTCAGAGGAGCATCAAAGGGGCGATGATAGGTTGCCTGATCGCCAACAATATTAACAATTGGCGAGCCCGCGCGGCGGGCATTGTGCAAATTCGCGAGACCATTGGCCAGACCCGGTCCACAATGCAGCAAAGTTGCAGCAGGCTTGCCCGTTACACGCCCATAGCCATCCGCTGCGCCTGTCACGACGCCCTCAAACAAGCCCAGAACGCATTTCATGCCAGGAATGCGATCCAAAGCTGCAACAAAATGCATTTCGGATGTTCCGGGATTTGTAAAACACGTATCCACACCGCATTTGAGCAAAGTATGGACCAGACTTTCTGCACCGTTCATCGAGACACCCGCTTGATAAATGAAAGCTCATAGAGTGATAGATCAAAGAGCACGTGATCAGAAGAAGAAAGCAGCCGCAAGAGCGCCTTTCTCATGATTTCGGTGCATGGAGAATTTGTGCGCAGGACGTTAAAACCAAGGTCGTGCTCATTAAGATGAAAGACAGTGCGCCACCAAACGGCCAATTGTTTTGTTGTGCAAATTGACCATAGATCAACGTTCCCATCACCTGAAATTTAGGCCCGCCCAATAAAACCGGTGTCGCATAGGCATTCATGGCTAGAATGAAGGTCAAGATGCTTCCCGCCAAAATTCCCGGCATAGCCAGCGGCCATAACACCTGCCGCACCATCACTGCCGGCACCGCACCTAAGGAAAACGCAGCCTCTTCGAGATGGCGCGGAATATTTTCAATAACACTTTGCAAGGTCAGGACCATGAAAGGGAGATTAACCGCGATAATCCCGATCAGCACAGCCCATTCCGTATACATGATTTCAATCGGCGTTTCGATCAGCCCCATCGAGATCATGAGTTGATTAAAAGCCCCTTTATTGCCCAACGAAACCATCCAGCCTGCTGCCCGCACGGCATTGCCAACAAATAAAGGCAGCACAACCAAAATGATCAAAATATTTTTAAACCGCGATTGCATACGCGCCAAGACATAAGCAAGCGGAAACCCCAACACCAAGCAAAAGCCAGTACAAATGGCGGCAACCCGCATGGTCCGCAACCAAACGGCTGAATAATAGGGGTCTGTAAAAAATTTGATGTAATTGTCTAATGTTAGTGCATCGACCATAAATTTGCCGGGCACAAAAGCATTCAAACTATATCGAAACAAAATCATCATAGGTAGCAGCAAGCAAACGGCAACATAAAGCGTGGCCGGCGCAAGCAGCAGCGAGGCCGTTAGGCCTCGCCTTTGTGTGGGCAGAGATGATCCTGTTATCATCAGGCCTTAAATACCTTATCCCACCATTCTTTGATCATCGCGTCATTCTTAGCAAGATAACTGTAATCTAGATCACGCAGTCTTTTCATTTCATCAGCTGTAAAGCCAATTCGCTTTTGCAGATCCGGTGCAACAACGGCATTCGAAACAGTCGGGTTATATCCCATATCAACGGCAAAAGCCTCTTGCGCACTCTTTTCAAGCATCGCATTCATATAGGCATAAGCGCCCTCTTTATTGGGCGCATTACGAGGAATAGCAAAGCCGGACACGTAAAGCGGGATCCCTTCTGTCGGGGCCGCAGACTCGCAAGAAATGCCAGAATTTTGCCATTGGACAGCCCGTGCTTTCCACATAATACCCAAACCAATTTCTTCAGTTTTTAAGGCTTGGGCAAAGGCTTCATTGGTCGGATATAACCGTGCTCCCGCTTTTTTAGCAGCCAGCAAAACATCTTTGGCCTTTTCAAAATCAATCATGGATGCACCATTGGTTGCAGCCATAGAGGCAGCCATTACAACATAAAGATATTGAATATCAATCATGCCTATTTTAGCGCCCCATTTAGGGTCAAAGGCATCTTTGAAACTAGTAGGAGCCGGCGTGATCATTTTTGGATTATAAACTACAACCTTACCCGAATAGATGTGGCCGATCCCATAAGGATATTTGAGTTCAGGGATCAAATTTTTAGCGTTAGGAATTTTCGAATAATCGAGTTTTTCAATCGTTTCCGCTTCATTCATTTCAAACATATTGGCCGAGGAGAGGCCTTGAATATCGCTGGATCCGCGCGGCAAGCGTTTTTCAGCCACCATTTTGGCCCGACGCGGCGCATCAGAGGCTTGGTCTTGGGCAATCTCAAACCCCTTCGGTTTCAAAATCGGTTCTTCAATATTTTTGGTCAGCAGGCGCGCATAATCGCCCCCCCATGTCCCCACGACAATCTTGCCACCTTGTTGCGCAGCCACCGGCCCCAGTCCCGTCGCCATAGCGCCTACACCCACTAGAGCCGTTTGGATAAAGTGACGGCGATCCATCTGTCTGCCTTTTTTATGCGTGCTCATTCTTCTCCCCCATGTTTAAACCGCCTTGATCTGAAGGATACAAAAGCCCGGCGGTGCTGGCCCATCCTATTTGCAACGTTTCGCCAAGTTGGGGCTCTGAAGCACTTCCCTGATTGGCCATTTGAACGATCACTTTTGTTTGTGCCCCAAGCCGCACATGCACATCCAACGCAGCGCCAAGATAAGACACAAATTCAACCTGTCCTGATAACACATTCTCACAGGCGCGCGCCGCATCCCCGACACGGCAGCGCTCTGGCCGCAGCGCAAGCGTTGCAGGCCCTTGATGAACGCCGATCGGGGGCTTGAGTGTCAAACCATCGACCGTCTGAAACATGCCCTGCTCATCCACCCGCCCTTCGATAAAACTCGATCGCCCAATAAAGGAAGCAACAAAACGGTCGGCCGGTCGCTCATATAAATCCCGTTTACTGCCGATCTGGCGAACAACACCGCCCTCCATCACGACCAGTCGATCGCCCACCGTCAACGCCTCTTCTTGATCATGGGTCACTAAAATAGCGGTTAGGCCCAGCGCACGCTGCAATTCACGAATTTCAACACGCACCTCCTCACGCAATTTGGCGTCAAGATTAGACAGAGGTTCATCAAGCAACAAAATATCAGGCTCGATCGCTAAGGCGCGCGCCAAGGCAACGCGTTGTTGTTGTCCACCTGACATTTCACGTGGATAACGAGCCGCCAAATGTCCAAGCCTCACCATCGAGAGCGCTTGTTCCACACGTTGACGTTGCAGTGATGAATCAACCTTGCGCATTTGCAACCCAAAAGCCACATTTTCAGCAACTGTCATATGCGGAAACAGGGCATAATTTTGAAAAACCATCCCGCAATTTCTTCGCCACGGTGACCATGTGGTGACGTCTTTCCCACCTATCAAAACATGCCCGCCACTTGGCTCCACAAATCCGGCAATCATACGCAAGGTAGTGGTTTTGCCGCATCCGCTTGGTCCGAGCAGCACTAGAAATTCACCTTGCGCGACATGCAAGGACACATCCCGCACAACAGCTGTGTCAGCATAAGATTTACGAAGAGCTTGCAATTCAAGCGAGGCCATTACACCACCCTGCTTAATTTTACGTAATGATCGGTTATTAACAACGCCACCGCAATCAACGCGATTTGCAAAACAGATGCCGCGGCCACTGTGGGATCAATTTTCCATTCGAGATATTGCAAAATAGCAATCGGCAAAGTGGTTCGTCCCGGCCCCACTAAAAACAATGACATTTCCAAATTACCAAAAGAGGCCACAAAACCAAATAAAGTGGCGGCAACCAATCCCGGCCGGATCATCGGCAACGTAATCCGAAAAAAAGTGGTGACCGGGCCAGCGCCTAGATTATAAGCCGCTTCCTCAATCGTGCGGTCAAAGCCTGTTAAACTTGCACTGATCAGTCGAACCGTCCATGGCACAACCAATAAAACATGGGCGATCACCAAACCGGAAAACGATCCCATAATCGGCAACCCCGTTGCGATTTCGCCTTCAATCTGGAACACGTAAAGTGCAGTTCCCAACACAACACCGGGCACCATCATAGGAGCCAGCAACAATCCGTTAATCCAAGCCCGGCCAGCAAAAGGCGTCCGGACCAAAACAAGGGCTGCGGGAACGCCCAAGACCAATCCAAAAACTGTTGCCAGAATCCCAACCTCTAAACTCAAGCGAAAGCCACTGGCAAATTCGCGATAATCCGTCAGAGCAAAAAACCACCGCAAAGAATAGCCTTGCGGCGGAAAGCTTGGAATTTCTTGCGCAAAAACCGAAAGCCAGATCACGAAACCGAGGGGCAATAAAATATAAATCATCCCCATGGCCGCCACGCCATGCAGCATCATCCGCCCCAACTGTCCTTCACGCATGGTCAATGACCCCGCAGCCTATCAGGATACAAGCGTATTTTTATGCAGATGCCCTGCTTTCATAATCAAGCTGATATCGCGCCCCTGATTTTGCAAAAGACCCAAATCTTTCAGCGGATCCCCATTGACCAAAATCATATCAGCAAACGCGCCTTGTTGCAGCGTGCCGATTTTGCCTTCCATGCGCACAACTTGGGCCCCCACCGTCGTTGCAGACCGAATGATATCGATGGGCTCCAAGACTTCACGCCGCAGCAAAAATTCACGCGATTGATCAACTTGCAATTGCCCCAGCAAATCAGAGCCATAAGCCACCGGCACGCCAGCCTGTTTGCAAATCTCAAGCGAGCGCAACGCGCCATCAATCACCATGTCGTTTTTATCCAACATATCGCGGGTCATGCCAAATTCTTCGGCCCGTTCACGCATCGCGTAATATGCAACGAGATTAGCCACCAAGAACATCCCCTTCTCGGCCATCAACCGAGCCGATGGTGCATCAATCAAATTGCCATGCTCAATGGTCCGCACCCCTGCTTGCGCGGCACGCGTAATCGCTTCTGGCGTATAGGCATGAGCACAGGCATAGCGACCAAAGGCATTGGCCTCTTCCACCGCAGCACGGGCCTCCTCCATTGAAAATTGCAGGCTGGTCAATGGATCAAAGGGAGAGGCAACACCGCCTGACATCATAATCTTGATGTGATCAGCCCCTTGGCGCATTTGCTCGCGTGCAGAGCGGCGCACTTCACTCACCCCGTCTGACACAGCCATTGTATAACTCATGGCGTTGCAGCAGCGGCACCGCAGTCCATAATCGGTACGACGACGCGAATCCGAATGCCCCCCTGTCGGACCAATTGCCTGTCCGGCAATAAATAAACGCGGGCCGGGCACGTTCGAGTTTTCAACAGCTTCCTTAATGCCCCAATCTGCGCCCCCGGTATCGCGGACTGTTGTAAAGCCACGATCCAGCATGGCGCGCATGGCCTGCACCGCGCGTGCGGTCATCAAGGTCAGCGGCATTTTTTCAAGGCTTGGGATAGAGACTTCGGTCAGAAAAATATGCACATGGCTATCGATCAGACCAGGCATCAAAGTTTGTCCCTGACAGTCAATGACACGGGCGGTTTGTGACTGAATGGGCTTGTCAGACAAGGCTTGAATGACACCCTGATCCACCAAACATTCGTAGCCGGGCCGCAGCTCCCCCCATGCGGGTTCTAAAATCTTGAAGTTTTTCAGAAGAATAGGTGACATGCGGCATACCTTTACACGTGCAGACTGAGAAGAACGTGTATTCAATCTTTAATAAAGAGATTTGTCCAGCCTGCGGCTATATTGCTTTGCAACATGCAGCAACAACCTGCGGTTCTATGGGGATAGAACCTTACGTTCTGGAACGAGGATGCAGATTTGAAACCCCGAACCGCGCGTCCCGCGCGTTCTTACTGCCCCCAACGTTGCATCCAAATCCGTTCGCCTTCCAAACATGAAATCCGTGGATTATCGGCGGAGGCCGGATAGATCTGCCCCTTAAGATCAGAAGCCCGAAAAGCCGGGTAATCGGCAATTTCTAAGATCAATTTGGTTTTGGTGGCTTGCGTAAACTGCGCTCGAGTGGTGATCGGCACCATAAAGGCGCCAGGGCCACCAATCACGCAATCTTCATAATAATGATCGAGCCGATCAACATCGCGATAAAACTGGTTGGGGCGATCGAGAATAATTGGCAAGCCATTGATAATGATCTGCGCGGCGAGCGCTTCATCCCGCGCTTGTGTGACAGGACGCCCATCATTATTCGATCCATCCCCTGACACATCGATAATCTGCCTTGTGCCTGCAAAACCATTATTGTTGAAAAGCTTTGCAGTAAAATCGAGCGCGCCGGAAATCGAGGTGCGGCGCAATCGTTGCGCGGGATGTTTCTCAAGCGCTGCAATAAAGGCCTCGACTGTTTGCGCATTCTCAATCAGCATCCACGGCACAACACTGTGTTGCGCATGGCTACCAGCCCATTCCACATAGGTTAACGCAATTTTGCCATGGGCACCGCGCTTAATGGCTGTCAAAACCTCTTCGGAACGCAGAGCCTCAATATAGCCTTGTCTTTGCAAAAACTGCTCTTCCGGGTCCATCGACCACGACACATCAACCGCGATCACAAGCTCCGCATCAACGGCAATCGCCCCATCCCGTGCATAGGCCGCATTTTGAAAAAGCCCCCATGCCGCAGAAAGTCCCAACAAGAACCAAAAAAACAAAGAGCGCGTGTTTAACCCCATTCACTGCCTCGCCCAACACAAAAACAGTCGCTTTTAAATTCAGTCACTTTCGCTTACTGATCCTCTCCAAGGATATGGGCCAGCTTGAGCGTGAATTGATGAAATTGTTCCATATTCTGCAAATAAAATTCTTTTTGCATGGCAAGCAGATCTTGCGGCGTCGTGGTCTCTTTCAGCTTTTCATAGGCTTCTAAATTTTGGTCGATCATGCGTTTAGCCAGATCCATGACTTCTTGCGCCAAGGCCTGATTGACAGCTGAACGCTGCGACAAACGGTGCTGCGCAAATTCAAGATTATCCATTAAAATCTTCTGATATTCCGCCATGACCATACTCATGCCTTATCCTCCTGAAAATTTTACTGTGATCTAAACGAATGCGGTCTTCTATCCCTCCCCGTGTCGATGATCGAACGGACCAGGCAAGTGTGCGAGGGATTTTCTGGGAACACAATCAGAAAATTAAGACATCCTTGCAGAAAATAAAGACATTCTTGTTTTTCTCGAAGCTTGTTGGCGCAGAGGCGCCCGCAATCTCTGCACTGCACAAATCTTGATCAGAGAAAAATCTTCGTTCTATTTATGTTCTGAAGACAAACGCGCCGTGGCCTGAGACAAAAAGAAGTCCGCGATGACTTCGGCGCGTTAACCGGCACGGACCACTGCGCGGGAGATTTTATCCAGCACGAATAATTTGGCTTCTTCGATATGGCTTTGCATCGCGTGGCGAGCCAACCCAGCATCCCCTGCAATAAGGGCTTTTACAACACGCTCATGCCCCTGCCATGAGATTTGACGGTGATCATGATCCATCAAAACCCGCCCCATTGAGCGCCGAAAATGTGGCCATAAAGGATCAATAGTTTCCATCATCACTTCGCTGCCACATATCTGACTGACACAAAGATGAAACCGCACATCCGCTTCGATACAAGCTGCCACAGATGTGGCCTTGGTCATGGTTTGGGCAAATTGCAACAGGTCGCGCAGCCTGTCCACGTCATCAGTTTCAACCTGTCCGTCTGCAATACGACTAGCCGCCCGCTCCGCGACTAATCCCTCAATCGCTGCCCGCACATCATAAAGATCGATGAGACGCTTGGGATCAATCGGGGCGACGACCAAGCCTTTCGATCCTGAATCACGCGCCAGTCCTGCGGATTTTAATCGATGCAAAGCATGACTGACAGGTTGGCGCGACACTTTAAATGTTTCGGCAAGGGCGCGTTGGTTTAAACGCGCCCCTGGCTGCAAGCGATCTGTGGCAATCGCTTCAACGAGATGATCATAAATTTGGTTGATCAGAGACGGATTGATATCAAGAGGCGCCAAGCCTTGCACGGGGCTATCTTTGTTCATCACAGAGTGTTCCCTATCTGCGTGCAGCCCTTCTCCCCGTGCATCTCTCTCCACATCCGAAAGGCGATCCCGCTGTTTCGTTAATCAGCCAGTTCCGGCCATGGCAGAATGGTTGATTTAACCGTGCGCATTGCCATCGCATCTTCAACCGCCTGTGTCACACCTGCCTCAGTGAAGGGATAAACAGTCTGCATTTCAAGCCACGGATATTTATTGCGGGTCTTGTAAAGCATATCGACGCCCAACGGCAAATCATTGGCTGTAAAGGCCCAGGATCCTAAGACATTCAAATCCTTGGTACAGATCCGATGCCAATTGGTCATGATTGACCCTGCATCCGTAAACTGTCCCATTTCGACATAGGTGCCGCCATCACGCAAAAATTCGATCCCTTCCGGCCCGGCTGTCGGATGCCCCGAACAATCCACCACCAGATCCGCTCCAAAGCCCCCCACAATATCGCGCACGCGCTTAATGCGCTCGTCGGCGGTTTTATATTCATTGATATCAACTGTCGCTTCAGCCCCAAATTTACGCGCGAGTTCCAGTCGTGGCTTTTCAGGTGCACCAACACAAATCACCCGCCCTGCACCCATCTCTTGGGCCGCAGCCACAGCTAAAATCCCAATCGGGCCTGATCCTTGAATGACCACCGTATCATTCCAGCTAAAGCCTCCAGCTTTACGCGCCCGCTCAATCGAACGAATGGCGGAGGTTAAGGGTTCTGACAAGGAGCCCAAACGCAATGACATATCATCCGGCAATTTATAGATTTTAGTGCCGGGCAACATATCAAGATCCACATAGACATATTCGGCCCATCCTCCCCACAAATGAGGCGCCTTATCAAAGCCAAGATAGCGGCCATAATAAACCGGGGTCAGGCATTTATTAGCTGTTTGCGGATAATGCAGACAATAATCGCATGAGCCACACGGCATTAAAGGTGGGATCATGATCTTTGATCCAACCTCAAGAGTCTTGCCCATAAAATCCGTTTTAAGATCAGCCCCTTTTTCTACAATAACCCCGCCAATTTCATGGCCTAAAGTAAATGGCCACGGAAGCGGCTTGGGCCAATGCCCTTTCAAAATATGCTGATCGGTTCCGCAAACCCCACAGGCACCAATTTTAATCAAAGCTGCTTTGTGAGGAACATGCGGCCATTTGACATGTTCGATAACCGGCTTTGCGCCCGGACCTGCAAATGTTGCGACACGAATATCAGGCTTGCCCATGCTCTTTCACTCCGAATTAGGACCACAAAAAATTCATTCCCTCGCCGACCCGCCTCAACGGTGCCCGCACATTACGTTGAGACCCAAACCGGCCTGACAGAACTCCCAACGGGCAATGCATGGGCACCACACCCCAATGCAAAAGAGCCATGACACGCTCTTACCATCTTGCCCCATCAACGCCTGTCTGTTTGCCTGCTGTCTGTTTGCCCGCTGCCACTTCGCCTACCGCCTCATTCTCTGCGGTCTCTTTTGCAGCCGCCTTATGTGCCTGCCGAGTCTTGTCAGCCAATTTTTGTCTACAAATTTTTGTCTGCAAATTTTCTTCGAAACCCTATGCCTTGATTTTTGGCATTCGGAATTCCAAAAGTCAAGGCAAGCCTCTAGCCGGTTCCCTGTTCTAGGCTAACCCTTTATCCAGCTTGTGCTTTTTTCATTAATTTAAACAGTGGGCCGGGCATCAGCCCCACAGGTTCAGCGACACAGGGCGCGTCATCCGCTCTCTAGGCCGTTTTCCAGCCGCACAGATCGCAGCCTGGCCCTGCCCGATCCTTGCGATGTTTGAAGACACGCTCCTTATCCAACAACACATAACACCCCTTAGATAGTCTTATGAAACAGGACTTTTTTCATTTTGTAATTTGAATGATGAACGCGATCCAATTTTGATAACATTAAGACTATATCGATCAAACAACAAATGCATTGAATGAATAAAATCACGATTACAGTATTTATTTTGTGAGCGACATAAACATTAAGTGGTCGTGTTATCCAAAACTATAGTTTCGCATTTTTTAATATTTTGAAATTATATTTGCCGAATCAAAATTCAATCACAAAACTACATGCAATCATTCAAGCATGGATACTGCCATGGCGATTGCAGAGGAATATTCATCCCTAAAAACCCAAAGTCTTGGGGAATTTCCTTTTACGCCGCAAACGCTCTATTGGCGCGTCTATATGATTTGCGAAAACAATCTCAAAATCAGCGCCGGCATCAAACCGCAATATAAGGCCAATATTTCACGCTTCTTTTCGATCCTCTGGCGCTTTTATTTTGAGTACCCAGCACTGTGCACGGAAGACAGCCACTTCACCTATCCGTTTGACAGTCACACGGTTTCTAAAACCCATATGATCAGCCTCAATAATATGATCTCAGGTGAGTTGGTTGATATGATCAATCGCCAAGAGGCGATGGATCCGCATCATCGCCTGATTAATGTGATGCGATTGGCAGGGATCGCGCTCAAGCTTAAAAAACTTCTGTCGCAAGGCTCAAGCCCGTTAACGGCGCCTGAGCACAGCTTCAACGATAATCAGCTCATTGCCCCCAAAACGATCAAAGGGCCGATCCACGGCTAACGGTTTCGTTTAAAGCCCTTCATCACGCTCTCTGCACGCCAAAGGCAAAGCCTATTTGGCAATAGACCCACCGCGTGCAATCCAGCCTCCTGTGCCGGGCTTGTAATGGCGCGCTTGTGGATGGTGAGCTGCATGCAAAAGCCCGAGGGCTTTGGCAGACCGTCCCCCGGCTTGGCAAATCAAAACAACCGGACGCGTGGGATCAATCAATGCAGGGTTGAATGAGGACAGAGGCATATTCACAGCCCCCTTCACATGTCCTGCGGCATATTCATGCGGCTCGCGCACATCTATCACCATCTGTTGCTGCTGATCAACCACAGCACACATCTCTTCATGCGGTACACAGACCTCATCATTTGAAGTCACAAACCGTTTCAAAAAAGACATCATCCAATCACACCATCTTTTTCGTATTACCCGAAAGATATATTGCTTATATCATTAAATTCTAATAAAGTAAACTCTTATAAATAAACAGTCCGTCGGAGGAATTTATGGCCCATATCATTGTGCTCGGCGCAGGCCTTGGTGGAACCATCATGGCATTTGAAATGAAAGACCAGTTGCGTGCTGGCGATCAATTAACTGTCCTGAATAAGGGCGCACACTATTCCTTTGTTCCGTCCAATCCGTGGGTGGCAGTGGGCTGGCGAGACAAAGAGGAGATCGAGGTTGATTTGCGCGATGTCTTCAAAAAGCATGACATCGGTTTTAATGCGAGTGGCGCCAAACGCGTTCATCCTGACACCAATGAAATCGAATTACTCGACGGAACCACTCTGCATTATGATTACCTGATCATTTCAACTGGACCGGAATTGGCCTTTGATGAAATTGAAGGCTTAGGGCCGGATCACCACACAGCCTCAATCTGCCATGTTGACCATGCGCTGCATGCCAGAGAAGTGGTGAGCACCTTAATCAAAAAAGGTGGTCCAGTCATTATCGGGGCCGCACAAGGCGCATCCTGTTATGGCCCAGCCTATGAATTTGCGTTCATCTTGGAAACAGAACTCAGACGCCAAAAAGTGAGAGACAAAGTGCCCATGATGTTTGTAACCCCTGAACCTTATATCGGGCATTTGGGGCTCGATGGCGTGGGTGATACAAAAACCATGCTTGAAAGTGCTATGCGGGATCGACACATCAAATGGATGACCAATACCAAAATCAATCAAGTGGAAGCCAATCTGATGCATGTCGAAGAAGTGCATGAGGATGGGACAACCAAAGCCAAGCATGACTTACCTTTTACTTTTTCCATGATCTTGCCAGCTTTTCGTGGGGTGTCTGCGCATTATGGGATAGAGGGTTTAACCAATCCGCGCGGATTTATTCTGATTGATAAGCACCAGCAAAACCCTAAATATCCGAACATCTTTGCAATTGGTGTCTGTGTGGCTATTCCCCCGAACGGAAAAACCGCCCTGCCCGTCGGCGTGCCAAAAACCGGCTTTATGATTGAATCCATGGTGACCGCAACAGCGCATAATATTGGAGCACTGTTGCGCGGCAAACACCCTAAGGCCGTTGCCACTTGGAATGCTGTTTGTCTCGCTGACTTTGGGGATTCAGGCATAGCTTTTGTTGCCCAACCACAAATTCCACCCCGCAATGTGAATTGGTCCTCACAAGGGAAATGGGTGCATGCTGCCAAGATTGGTTTTGAAAAATATTTCTTGAAAAAGATCAAAGATGGCAAGAGCGAAACATTTTATGAAAAGCTCACTTTGGATCTTTTAGGAATTTCCAAGCTTAAAGAAATCCATGAAGAGGCTTAATAGGTAAAACTCCACCCTCATTTATACTTAAAAACTAGAAAACCTACCCCCATCCCCTGGCCCGCATCATAGACGCCAGGGGATTTTTTATGAGCGGGTTATTTTTTAATGATCCCTTCAGCGAGCATGGCCCGAGCAATCAAAAGCGAAATCGGGATCGCTAAAACAAATCCGCCAGCCGCTCCGGCAATCAACATCAATGGTTTGCCATCAACAAAGCCCGGCGTTGCCAACATTGCTGTCACAATAATACCTGCGACCGATGTGCCTACAATACTAAAGATGAGGCTTGCAATTTTAAACATTGTTTTTCTCCATTGCTGTCATATTTCAATCACGCATCCGCGCCATCATCCCGCAACCAAATATAAAGAGCAGGGATAACCAAAACGGTGAGGGCTGTCGAGGAGGCAAGCCCAAACACCATCGAAATCGCCAAGCCTTGAAAGATGGGATCAGACAGAATGAAGGCTGCACCAATCATCGCAGCTGCCGCCGTCAGGACAATCGGTTTAAACCGCGTTGCACCCGCTTCAAGCAAAGCGCGACGTAAATTCATGCCCTGTGCCCGCGCATGGCGAATAAAATCAAC
Organism: uncultured Hyphomicrobiales bacterium; assembly: GCA_963923415.1. Lineage (GTDB taxonomy): Bacteria > Pseudomonadota > Alphaproteobacteria > Rhizobiales > Beijerinckiaceae > CAIYZJ01. The sequence goes on from CAWUMW010000012.1 coordinate 19,199, forward strand.
CAGCAAAATGGAATTACGCACGATGATCCCTGCAAGAGCGATAAATCCAATCATCGATGTCGCCGTGAAAGCCGCATTAAAGATAAAATGCCCGAACATAATCCCGATCAAAGTGAGCGGCACCGGCACCAAAATTACCAAGGGCAATAAGAACGACCCAAATTGCATCACGACCAGCAAATAAATACCCAAAATAGCGACCACAAAGGCGGCCCCCATATCGCGGAACGTGACATAGGTGACTTCCCACTCACCATCCCACAACAAAGCGGGTTTGGTGTCATCAACGGGCTGGCCATGATAATGCACCTGCGGCTGACCAAGCGCAGACCAATCCATGGTGTTGATCACGTCTTCAACAGCAAACATTCCATAAATGGGTGCTTCAAACCGACCCGCGACTTCAGCGCTGACCATTTCGGCAAAGCGCCCATTATGTCTAAAAATCGGAAAGCTGGTTGGCTCGCGGGTTAAGGTGACGACATCACCCAATTCGACATTTTTGCCTTGGCGGGCTGTGCCTCCGGCGGGCAAAGGTGTCGATAAAATAGCTTCAGTGAGTACGCGTTGAGTCCGCGGCAAGGCAACCATAATCTCAATCGGTTTTAACCCACCACGTTGCGAATACCCAACCCGCACCCCGCCAATTAACGCCCCCAGCGTATCATAAACAGCTTGTTCCTCGACACCATGATATTCAAGCGCTTGTTGATTGATTGCAAAGCGCAAGCGCTCCCCTTGAACACCATAGCTATCATCAATATCCCGAACAAAATCGACACGTGCAAAGGCCTGTTTGACCTGTTGTGCCAATGCGCGTCTTGTCTTTTCATCCGGCCCATAAACTTCCGTCAACAAGGTTGCCAAAACAGGTGGGCCGGGCGGCACTTCCACAACCTTCACACGGGCGTCTTGAGGAAAATCAACTTTTGATAACCGCTCGCGAATATCCAAGGCAATCGCATGGCTCGCCCGCTGACGGTCCGCTTTTGCTGTCAGATTAATCGCCAGATCGCCCAGCTCAGACCCATCCCGAAAATAGCTATGGCGCACCAGTCCATTAAAATTAAAAGGCGCACTGGTGCCGGCATAAGATTGGATGGACACAAGTTCAGGCAAATCAGCCAGCGCATCGGCGGCACGCATCAAAGCACGATGCGTTTGCTCCACACTTGTCCCCGGCGGCAAATCAAGCATGACCTGCAATTCCGACTTGTTGTCGAACGGCAAAAGTTTCACGCGCACGGCTTTGATCGCGAATAAGCCACACGACACCACCGTCGCAATGGCAATCGTAACAACAAATTTTTTAGCCCGCTTCCGATCTACCAAAACCAATTGGGCAATGTGGCGATACAAGATCCCAAGCTTTCCCCCATCATGACTATGGGTGATCATGTGATCTTTTAAATTTTTGCCGGCAATTTGCATTAACAGCCAGGGGGTAATTGTTACAGCGACAAAAAATGAAAACAGCATGGCCATGGATGCATTGGCCGGAATCGGGCTCATATAGGGCCCCATCAAACCACTCACAAACATCATCGGCAGCAAGGCCACCACAATCGTCAAGGTTGCGACAATCGTCGGGTTTCCGACTTCACTGACGGCATCAATAGCGGCTTCAATCCGGGAGCGTCCGTCCTTCATCCCCCAATGGCGGACGATATTTTCAACCACCACAATCGCATCATCAACCAGAATGCCGATAGAAAAAATCAACGCAAACAAACTAACCCTGTTAATGGTATAGCCCATCAACCACGAAGCAAACAGCGTTAATAAAATCGTGGTCGGGATAATGATCAAAACAACCAGGCCCTCACGCCATCCAATCGCCCATGTAATCAAAATCACGATGGAAAGCGTTGCCAAACCCAAATGAAACAATAATTCATCGGCTTTTTCTAAAGCCGTTTCGCCATAATTGCGCGTTATCGTGATTTCAAGATCATCTGGCACAATGCGCCCTTTGATCGTCTCAAGTCGATTGGCAATCTCATGCACAACCGTAACGGCATTGGCACCTTTTCTTTTCGCTAAAGCTAAACTGACAACCGGACGCTGCGATAAGCCGCCTTGTTCAGCTTTGGTCATTGTCATGCTGAGATGTTCGTCTTGCGCAAAGCCAACAACAACCTCTGCGACATCTTTGACATAAACAGGTCGGCCATCCCGCGTGGTAATTAATAACAATCCGATATCAGGAACACCTTGCAATGTTTGTCCTGCTAAAACCGGTAGGAGCTTACCCTCTGTGCGGACCGTACCCACACCAAAAGCCCGGTTGGCATTGTTGATTTTATCAATCAGCTGATTAAGCGTCACGCCATAAAGCGATAATTTTTCTGGATCGGGTTCGACACGAATTTGGCTGGCATGACCACCAACAATATAATTTAAACCGATATTATCAACTTTGCTCAATTCATGCTGCAACTCTTCAGCCACACGATAAAGAGCATTAGCGCTCCAACGCTCTACCGCCTGACTTTTTGCTGACAAAGCGAGCACCATGATCGCCACATCATTGATCCCGCGCCCAATCACCGTGGGTTCAGGAACACCCTTTGGCAAATGCGCCATATTGGCCCGCAATTTTTCATGCACCCGTAATATGGCGGCATCCTCATCCGTGCCAACAAAAAATCGAGCGGTTACCATAACCCGGTCATCGCGGGTGCTGGAATAAACATGCTCCACTCCGTTGATCCCTTTGATAATATCTTCAAGGGGGCGTGTGACGAGTTCAACGGCATCCGAAGCCCGGTAGCCATTCACATTGAGTAAAATATCAACCATCGGCACGCTGATCTGTGGCTCTTCCTCACGCGGCAAAGCAATCAGGGCCATGCCACCAAGGATCAGCGAGGCAATCAACAAAAGCGGGGTTAAGGGCGACGCAATAAACTGACGCGACAACGAACCGGATAAATTCATGGCCGTCCCACCTTGATCACATCACCCACATGCAAGCCTGTCAGCACTTCGGTTTGATCATCGATCCGTTCGCCCGGTTGAATGACCACCCGCGCCCCATTGGCCAAAGTGACATAATGCAAACCTGCTTGGATCACGATGGCGTGACTGGGAACAAAAATAGCTTCACGCCGCCCGGTACTCAGATAAACAAGCGTCCGCTCGCCAACAAAATAACTGCCTAAATCCGGCACTTGAATATCGGCGATAACCCGCCCACCTTGAATTTCTGGATAAACGATTTTAACCGTTCCGGCCCGTTTAATCAGGCTTCGTGCCTCATCATCACTGCGATCATTGATCCAGACCTGATCACCTGCTCTGAGAAAACGCGCATGTCGCTCTGGTAATTGCAGCCGAAGAATATAGGTCTCTTCCGCCAAAGTCGCGATGCTTTCACCGGGCATGACAACACCGCCCTCAACCGCTGGCACCGTTAAAACGCGCCCTGAAGCGGGAGAAATAATCTTGCCTTCATTGACTTGCTGCATCAAAACCGCCTTATCATTGCGCAGCGCGTTGAGGCCACGCTCCTGCACTTCTAAGGCTGTACGAGTCTGATCAAGCTGAGCTTGCGTCCCTGATCCCCGGCGGATCAATTCACTGATCCGTTCAAAATCCAGTTGTGCTTGATTGCGTTGGGCTTCTTGCGATTGGATGCGCTCATCTAGCGCCTTCATTTGCAAGGCCAGTTTCTGATCAACCACCAAGCCCAACTCATCTCCTGCCCGAACCGTATCGCCCTCTTTAATCCTGAGGCTAGTTATGGTGCCGCCCAGACGCGCACGGGCGATAAATTGATGGATCGGCTCCACTGTTGCGAGCACGGCTTTTTGATCCGAGAGAATCTTTGCGGCGATTTTTAAGTCCTGATTTTTTAAATCTTGCGCCTGAAGCACCGGCCAAGCTGCCGTAAAAGTCAATAAAAAGGCAGTAAATCTTAAACGAAAGGCGTTCATGGCGCG
>CAWUMW010000013.1:0-22293 GCA_963923415.1 uncultured Hyphomicrobiales bacterium
AGATGTAGAGAGGTCTCGTGGGCTCGGAGATGTGTATAAGAGACAGGCTCGCAATGACGCGGTGAGGGAGGCGCAACACTGCCCCCTTACGCCGTGTACCATACGCAAGGACGCCGTGAGGGAATAAGGCGCGAAGGGAGTGCTTAGAGCGGAATATTATCGTGCTTTTTCCAAGGCCGTTCCGACTGTTTGGTCGCCAGCATCGCCAAAGCGCGGGCGATGCGGCGGCGGGTCGAATGCGGCATGATCACCTCGTCGATATAGCCGCGCTCGGCGGCCACGAAAGGCGACAAGAAGCGCTCTTCATATTCGCTGGTGCGGGCGGCGATCTTGTCAGGATCATTCATATCGGAGCGGAAAATAATTTCCACCGCGCCCTTGGCACCCATCACCGCAATTTGCGCGGTCGGCCATGCATAATTGATATCCGCGCCGATATGTTTGGAGGCCATCACATCATAAGCCCCCCCGAAGGCCTTGCGGGTGATGACAGTAATCATCGGCACCGTGGCTTGCGCATAGGCAAATAACAGCTTGGCCCCATGCTTAATCAAGCCGCCATATTCCTGCGCGGTCCCAGGCAAAAAGCCGGGCACGTCCACAAAGGTCAAGATCGGAATTTCGAAACTGTCACAAAAGCGCACAAAACGCGCGGCCTTGCGTGAGGCATCCGAGTCCAACACACCCGCCAGCACCATCGGTTGATTGGCAACAATGCCCACCGTGCGGCCTTCCATGCGTGCAAAACCGGTCATGATATTGCGGGCATAGGACTCCTGAATTTCGAAGAAGTCGCCTTCATCCACGGTTTTGAGGATCAGCTCTTTCATATCATAGGGCTTATTGGGATTATCGGGCACCAGTGTATCAAGCGACGTATCCACCCGATCCGGCACATCAAAACTTTCCCAAACCGGCACCCCATCGGTATTGTTGGAAGGCAGGAAGTCGATCAGGCGCCGCAATTGCAGCAGCGCCTCCACATCATTCTCCCATGCGCCATCCGCCACGGAAGAACGGGTTGTATGCACCTTGGCGCCGCCCAACTCCTCGGAGGTCACGGTTTCATTGGTCACGGTTTTCACAACATCGGGACCCGTCACAAACATATAGCTCGTGTCTTTGACCATGAAGATAAAATCGGTCATCGCGGGCGAATAGACATCGCCCCCCGCGCAGGGCCCCATGATCATGGAGATTTGCGGGATCACGCCCGACGCGATCACATTGCGGCGGAACACTTCGCCATAACCGCCCAAAGCGGCCACACCTTCTTGAATACGCGCCCCACCGGCATCAAACAGACCAATAATCGGCGCGCGCATTTTCAACGCCATATCCTGAATTTTATTGATCTTGGCGGCATGGGTTTCCGACAAAGACCCGCCAAACACCGTAAAGTCCTTGGCAAACACAAACACCGTGCGGCCATTGACCGTGCCCCAACCGGTGACAACACCATCACCCGGAACTTTATTGTCGGCCATACCGAAATCATCACAGCGATGCTGGACGAATGTATCAAATTCCTCAAAAGAATCGCGGTCGAGCAGCAATTTAATCCGCTCGCGGGCTGTCAGCTTGCCGCGCGCATGTTGGGCATCAATCCGCGTCTGTCCACCGCCCAGCCATGCATTGTGCCGCCGCTGATCGAGCCGTTCGAGAATATCTTTCATTGCCGCAACCCCTCAAATTCCCTGCTTAAAGCCCGCCACGCCAGAGCATGACCGGCCTCTCAAAGCCTCATCTTCGCTTGTCTTATCACGGACCCGCCCCGATTGTCAGTTGGACGGAAGGTGCATATCAAGCCCCCGACCGACAGGGCCGCTCCCCTTGAAAAAGGGGGCAGACAGCCTCCAATTCCAAATCTTGGATCATACAGCATAAGTCAGCGCCAAGAGCTGCGAAGCCGCCTGCGCGTCCCGAAATTTAGCCGCACGGCGCGCCAGCGCCTCCTCATCCTGCCCCCAAATCTCCATCTGGAAATCTTCATCCAGATGCGCCAAGGCCCACACATCGGCCAGCGTCAGGCGGCGCTCGGCAAGCGCCAGCGCCAGAACCAGCGATCCCGTCACAGTGGTCAGGCTGTGCAGCGCCGCCAAAGGCAGCGGCGCGGTGCAATGGGCCACCACTTTCGACAATCGCTCCAGCGCATCGGGCGGCTGCGTGACAAACATCACCCCAAGTCCGGTCACCAGATGCGCCCCCCAGCGCTCGGCAACCCATGCCAGCAGCGGATCCCAGCTCATCTGCTGGCGTTCCACCAACCGCTCCGGATGGTCAGCCCGATAGCAAAGCAAATCAGAGCCCGCATAGCGGGCTGCATCGGCTTGCACGGCGGCAATCTGCTGCGCAACACCATCCAACGCCGAATTGATCAGCCGTGTCAGCGGCATCTGCGCAGGATCAATAACCTCCCCCACAGCGGCCCATTCTTGCTGCACGAGCTGCGCCAAGCCTTCTTGCTCAAAGGCCAAAACCGCGCGCGCCGGCGTGCGGGCCGGACGGCCATCCAGCAGCACCGCAAACGGCCCGGCCGCATGAGGCGCAATCTGCACCTCTTTCCAAAACCGCTTCGGCAAATTGGTTTTCAAATCCTTGCGGGCCATCGCCACAGGATCAATCGGATCACCATGGCGGGGCAGTAAATCCTCATCCAATGAGCGTGTCATGTGAAGCACTCCGCAACCGCGCCTTGCTGTTTGATCTGATCAACAAGCCCAATCATATCGCGCATGGAGGAGAGAATGGTCCGCGCGCCCGCTGCCTGTAAATCAGCAACAGGATGATAGCCCCAATTCACACCAATGCCCGCCACTCCGGCCGCTTGCGCCATGCGCATATCCCAAGCGGTATCGCCAATAAAACAGGTCAGTTCGGCAGGCTTGCCGGTGTCAGCCATCGCCGCATGCAACATTGAGGGATGCGGCTTGGAGGGATGCGTATCCGCCGTTTGAACGGTCGTAAATAAATCTTCCCACCCATGCTCTTTCATGACCCGCATAATCCCGCGCACGGATTTGCCGGTCGCCACCCCTAAGGTGACACCCTCCATGCCTGCTAATTCGCGCAAGGTTTCTGTCACGTGAGGAAAGAGCGGCTCGTGATGGGCCGGATCACTCAACACCTGATTGAATAATGTGCGATAGGTGGCATCGAGTTCTGCAACAGGCCCGTCTTTACCAACCAAAGCCTCAAAGGTCGGCCCCAAAGACAGGCCCACCAAAGACAAAACTTTTTCACGCGAAGGCGCTGGCAATCCATGCGCGGCAAAGGTCGCGCATTGCGCTGCATAGATCAAATTTTGGCTATCTACCAAAGTGCCATCGACATCGAAAATCAGCAGCATGGAACGATCACATTTCTTCGTAAGACGAACAGCCTCATTCGGGCGACTCTTCAATCGGATCATAACGGCTGGCGTCAAAGCCCAACACGCTCCAACTCTGCTTCATATGCGGCGGCAAAGGCGCCGTCACATCAATGGGCTTTCCGGTACGCGGATGCGGGATCACAATGCGTCGCGCCAACAGATGTAATTTCTTTTGCAAGCCCCCCGGCAATTCCCAATTCTCGACATTGAAATATTTAGGATCACCGACAATCGGGTGGCCGATATGCGCTGCATGGGCGCGCAATTGATGCGTGCGGCCTGTCACAGGCTTCATCGACAGCCATGATAATTTTTGCCCTGCGGTTTCCACCACCGCATAATAGGTCACCGCATGGCTGGCCCCTTCTTCGCCATGCCGTGCAATCACCATTTTGGCATCGCCCTCCTCATCCTCGCCCTTGGCAAGAAAGGTCGAGACGCGCCCTTGCTTGACGCGCGGCACACCAGCCACTAAGGCCCAATAAATTTTGCGTGTATCACGGGCTCGAAAACTTTTTGCCAAAGCAGAGGCTGAAAAACGGTTTTTCGCGATCACCAGACATCCCGACGTGTCACGATCCAACCGATGGACGAGACGGGGTTTTTGACCTTGCTTGTCGGTCAAGACTTCGAGCATTTTATCCACATGGCGGACCATGCCGGATCCCCCCTGCACGGCTAATCCCATGGGCTTGTTCAACACCAACATGTCGTCATCTTCATAAAGCGTGATTGATGCAAGAAAATCCCGCATTTCGCGGTCTTTCTCCGACAAGCCATCCCGCTTGGGTGGTTTGGCATCAAGCGAAATCGGCGGCACACGTACGATCTGTCCGGCTTCCAAACGATCTTTCGTTTCCACGCGTTTGCTATTGACCCGCAACTCACCTTTGCGGGCAATGCGCTGAATATGACTGAATGACAAACTCGGGAACCGTGCCTCCAAAAACCGATCAACACGCATCCCTGCTTCATCCGGCAGAACCGTTAAATTTTGGACGCCCAATAAAACGGGATCAACCGGCTTCGCTTCAACAATAGCAGGGGCCGGTTTGGGCCGCTCAACTTGAAATTTGTAAACAAGCGGCTTGTCGCCACCCGCGCGGGAGCCTGCTTTGGCAGCAACCCGTTTCGCCGCCGCCGTCTTCGTATCAGCCGGACGACCACCCGCTTTGGTTTTCGCATCAATCGACTGAGAACGACCACGACGGCCTGCACCCGCTGAACGAGAGGAGGAAGGCTTTTTCATTGAGCACATCCCTTCATGTGATCACACGAACCAATGTCAGTCCGGCAAACAGGCCCAACACCGACAGTACCACAGAACCAAGCACATAGAGCAAGGCCTGCATCGGCTCGCCACGCTCCCACAACAAAGCCACATCCAGCGAAAAGGCTGAGAACGTGGTATAGCCGCCCAAAATTCCTGTCGTGATAAACAGTCTGATCGGCTGCGACCACGTCGCATCTGCTTTGAACGCAAAAAATGCCGCCGCCAGCCCCATGATAAACGATCCACTAATATTGATCAGCATGACCCCCCATGGAAACGGACTGCCTATCAGCCGCGTGACCACTTGATTGACCATGTGCCGGATTACCGCACCAATCCCGCCGCCTGCAAAGACAAGCCATGCTGTTTGCATGTTCAGACATCCTGTTCCTAGATCGGTGCATGTCACAAGCGACCGAGCGGGATTGCTCCCTGCCCTTTAGCCAGAGACACCGAGCTTTTTCTGCAAATTCGTCGACGAGGTCGTATACTGGAACAATAAGCGTTTCTCAGGATAGATGTAGCGATGCGCCTTTTGCGCGGCCAAAGCCGCTTCATGAAAACCTGACAAAATCAGTTTCAATTTGCCGGGATAGGTATTGATATCCCCGATGGCAAAAATCCCCGGCTCAGAGGTTTCAAATTTTTCTGTATCAACGGGGATCAGATTTTCATGCAGGTTCAGGCCCCAATCGGCAATCGGACCCAATTTCATGGTTAAGCCGAAAAAAGGAAGCAACCGATCACAGTCTAAACTGAAGGGAGCCTGATCCATGCCCTTGCACAGAACTTTATTTAAAACGCCGTTCTGCCCCTCAAGCCCTGTCACCTGACCAAATACCAAGGCCATCGACCCTGCTGCCACCAATTCGCGCATTTTAGCCACCGAATGGGGCGCCGCACGAAACTCATCGCGGCGATGCATCAAAGTCACGCTTTTGGCGATGGGTTGCAAATTAATCGCCCAATCAAGCGCTGAGTCCCCACCCCCGACAATCAAGACATCATGGCCCCGAAACGCTTCTCGCTGCCGAACAGCATAGAAAACGCTGGTCTCTTCATAAGACTCGATCTGCGGGATCGGTGGTTTTTTAGGCTGGAACGATCCGCCGCCCGCTGCCACAAAAACGCATTTGGCGACAAAGACCCGCCCATGATCCGTCACAACATGGAACCGCCGATCAGCCCCCTCCCCCTGCGCTTTCAGCTCAGTGACCATTTCACCCAGATGGAATTCGGGATGGAACGGTTCGATCTGTTTCATGAGGTTATCGACCAATTCCTGCCCGGAGATCACCGGAAAGCCCGGAATGTCGTAAATCGGCTTTTCCGGATAGAGCTCGGCGCATTGCCCGCCGATTTTCGGCAAAATATCAATCAAATGGGTTTTGATATCCAGCAAGCCCAATTCAAAGACGGCAAATAGTCCCACGGGCCCGGCGCCAATGATCAGTGCATCGGTTTCAATTGCTGTTTGTTCAGGCGACACGGCCAATCCTCTTCATTCTTTGCAGTCTGGTTCTTTAAAGTCTAATTCTTTGCAATCTCTTTATATCGAGCACGCGCCCCTTAGGGAAAAAGCCCCGCGCGCGCACTATCAAGGCAGCTGCCCGCCCCGCCTGCGCGCACCGAAGACCGTTATCCCTGACGTTCGGGTGTTTGGACGACCAAACCGTTCAAAGCCTCCGTCACCTTAATCTGACAGCTCAAACGGGAGGTGGGGCGCACATCAAAGGCAAAATCCAACATATCCTCTTCCATCCGCTCGGCGGCTCCCACCGCCTCAACCCATTGCGGATCAACATAAACATGGCAAGTGGCGCAGGCACAGGCGCCGCCACATTCCGCATCAATGCCCGGAACACGGTTTTGAACCGCGGCTTCCATGACCGTCATCCCAATTTTGGCTTCAACCCGATGACGCTGACCCGTGTGATCAATAAAATTGATCTCGACCATGATTTTCTCCGCTCCGCTGACCAAATTTCTTGTTTGGTGTTAGGACAAATCGTCTAAAATGGCGAGATCCGATCGAGGATCTGGGGATAAAATTCCTGCCTTCGATCCGATTTTTGAGCGATTTTGCCAAAAAACAGCCCGAATCCGGCCAAAAAGACAGGTTTTCTGTCGCCCCGCCGCCGCGTTAACGACGATTCGTTTCTTAATTGTTAACATATTTCCTTCTGCGTCAGACCCATTTATGGTGCTTTGTGGCTTTGTGTGCGCTGATGGGGAACCAGCGGCGGCGGACAAGCTTTCTGTTGGTCCTCGGATCAACCTGTTGAGTGACGTTTGACTGTTGTGACTTGTGGCATCGAAGAGGACTGATATGGCAACCGCCAATAAACCATCGGATGCAGCTGAAGCCGCCCTTTCTGCGATTGAAGAGGCGCTTGCAGAATCCATTGGCCAAGGCCTGGCTGCGCCAAATGGCACATCCCAGACCAATCCCGCCCAGACCAATCCCTCATTGGGCGATGCGAGTGATGGTTTGGATGCGCTGGCCCGCGCTAGCGCCGGTAAGCCTGCCCGCCGTTCGCGCACTGACAGCGATTTAGAGCGTGGATTTCCAAGCCCGTCCACTGATCCTGATCTGCCGCCTCCGAACCGTCCTGCCAATGATGACAGCCGCGAAATCGGCGAAATTCTGCAAACTTTGCAGTCTACAACCTCTATGCGGGCCTATTATTGGGCCTCGGTGGCCAGCATGGGCTGGCTGGGTGCATCGGGCTATTGGGCTGGCGAAAAACTGGGCTGGAGCCTGACCAACTGGCTTGCCACAATGGGACAACCCGAAGGGGTCATGGCAGCGATTGGCTTGGCTTTGCCGGTTGCAGCCATGTTTGGCGTGGCTGATTTGACCCGACGGGCCCAAGAAATGAAGACGGTTGCCCAATCCATGGCGAAAATGACCATGCGCATGGTTGAGCCTGAAACTTTGGCATCGGACGCTGTCTTTAACCTGTCGCAGGCCATCCGCCGCGAAGTGGCTGCGATGGGCGATGGAATTGAGCGCGCCGTTGCGCGCGCCACCGAACTCGAAACCATTGTTCATGCAGAAATTGCAACCATCGAAACCGCCTATAACCAGAATGAAGTGCGGTTGCGCACGCTGATTGATGATCTCTCCGCCCAGCGCGAAGCCATCATCTATCAAGCGGATCGGTTGAAACAATCAATTTCCGGCTCGCATGAAGGATTGGCGACCGAACTCAACACCGCAGCGGATCGCCTCTCCGCAACGGTGGGGGATGCAGGTGCGCGCGTGTCAATGCTGTTGGGCCAACGCGCAGAAGATATTGCCAGCTCGCTTGCTGATCGCGGCGAGCACATGGTTGAGCAAATCACCTTGCGCAGCCATGAATTGATCGAAAGTTTTGTCGCGACCAATGACAGCGTTAACCGGCAAATCGACCGGGCCGCGCAAGAGGTCAGCAAATCACTGGATGGCAAAGCGCGGGAAATCACCGAAGCTGTGCGCCAGACAGGTCAAACTTTAGTGGTTGAAATTGCCGAGCGCGGCAATGACGTGCGCCGGACCATGGAAAATGCGCAAACCACCCTGCGCAGCAATATGGATTCCAGTGCTGAAAGCATTTCTTCAACCATCATCACCACCGGTCGCGCTGTCACCGAAATGATGGCTTCGCGTGCGATGTCGCTCACCGATGCATTGCGCCAAGCGGGTGAAGACGTCACGCATACGCTTGCAACCCAAGGCGATACCGTCACGGCCAAAATCGATCAGGCAGGCATGGCTGCCAGCTCGCGGATTGTAGAAAGTGGCGAACGTCTGGCCTCTGACATTTCCTCAAGCAGCAATCGCTTGGAAGAATTGATTGCCGTGCGCGCACCGCGCGTTTCGCGTGATCTGACCAATGCGGCTGAAAATTTTGCTAAGACCTTCGAAGATCAAGTTGGCGAAGCAAAAACCTTGCTCGAAAACACGGCCGTTGAACTCTCAACCACAGTGAAAGAGGAAACACGTCGCGCCTCCACAACCTTGGTTGAAAGCACCAATGCGTTGCAGGCCAATCTGAGTGTAGCCGCCAACAATGCCGTGCGCACGATTACCAAAGAAGCTTCAGAGGTGAATGCCACCTTCGAACGCAGCATCGAAAGTGCGGCGCAGTCGCTTCAATATCAAGGCACCAATTTCACGGCAACGCTGGAAGGGCAAAGCGATAAGCTGCAAGCTACCTTGGCTGAAAAAACTCAAGCCCTCTCCGACAGTCTTGAGCAATTCAACACCCAAGTTATGGTGCGCGGCGAAAATATCACGTCGAGTTTTGAAGGCGCAGCCCACAACTTTACCACGCGGATCGAAGCACGCTTTGGCGATCTCAAATCGCTGTTGGAAGACAAGGGCAGCGCTGTCGAGACGATGTTCAGCAAATATACATCTGAAACTGGCGCCCTCATTGACAGCCGCATGGCTGATTTCGAAAGCCGGACCGTTGAAACCGTTGATGCGGTCAAGGATCGGATGGAGACGATCTTCGTGAAGATCGACGATGGTCTGGCAGCCCGCACACAGAAAATGAGCGAAAGCGTCATTGCCAATGCGCTTGAAGCAGCGCAATCCATCAATGAAAGCGCAGAAAGCGTGCGCAGCGCGCTTGAAGATCGCGCAACCCGCTTTGAACAAATTGTGGTCGATAATGCCTCGCAGCTTGTCGGCCGCATGGATGAAAGCGCACGCAGCCTCAGCGATCAGCTGACAACACGTGTGGAAGGCTTAACCGCCTCCTTCGATCACGGGATTATGCGGCTTGAACGCGATGTGGTGGGCCGTATGGGATCCCTCGTCGCAACCATCGATGACCGCAGCCGCGGCCTCGTCAACACGATTGACGAACGCAGCCGCTCGCTGGTTGAAACGCTCAATATGCGTTCTGAAATGGTCGGTGCAGCTCTTGGTCATCAGATCGAAGAAATTGCTGCGATCTTCAATGGACGCGGCACCGAATTGGTGCAGCAAATCAGAACCAATGGCGAAGTCATTACGCTCGCTGTGTCGCAGACCGGCGAAAATGCCAATCGTCAACTCGCTGGCGTTGCCGAAGGGATCTTACGCAGCATCGAAACGCAGACAGAAAATGTCACGACGTCGTTCCGCGATCATGGCACCAGCATCACGCAAACCTTGCGCGATGAAGGCTTGGCTCTGACCGAAAGCCTGCGCTATCACGGCTTGGCTGTCACCCAAGGGCTCAAAGACCAAGGCAATTCCATCACGCAAAGCATCCGCGTGCAGGGCGAGGGTCTGACCGACGAACTGAAAACACAAGGAACCGCTTTGGTGCAGGAAATCCGCACCCAAGGCGACAACGTCACCACCGGCATCCGCGATCAAGGCCAATCTATGGCCATGGAAGTGGTCATGCAGGGGCAGATCATTACCAAGAATTTGCAAGAGCAAAACGACAGCCTCAGCAAGAACCTGCGCGAGCATGGCCATACCGTGACCCAACAATTGCGCGATCAGGGCACCGCCGTGTTCGATCTGCTGCGCGAAGAAAGCACGTTAATGACGGGCCAAATTCGCGAGCACAGCGAGGCAATGTTGGTTACCGCCACGCAAGCAGCTGAACGGTTGCGCGATATTGTTGAAAACAGCTCCACCAAAGCGGTTGGACAACTCAGTCAGGTTGTCGAAGCGCTCGCCCAAACAGGGGAGCCGCTGCTGGAACGTGTGTCTGAACTCACCCATTCGCTCGGCGATGTAGTGGTACGCACCGATAACAGCCTCGTGCAACTCGAAGGCATGCTGCAAACACGCATGCATAATATCGAGCAGACTTTGGGGCTGATCTACCGCGAGTCCAACCATGCCGCGGAACGTGTCTCCCAACATGTTGATGTGTTGCGTCAAGCCACCGGCACGATTGCCGAGCAAATGCGTAACGTCAATGAAACAACCGGCACTTTGGCACGCCTCGAAAGCCAGTTCAGCGCTGCTATCACCGCTCGAGAAGCATCTTTGGCGCGAATTATGGAACAATTAGCAATTCGTTCCGACGAACTAACATCAATGTCGCGCACCCATGCGGAAATGGCTTCGGTGGCACTCGACGAGACCGAAAAGCGAGCCCGCGATATTGGCCATTTGCTGGCCAGCACCACACTCTCGACCTCCGAAGCCATCACGCAGCAGATCGAAGCTCTGCGTACCATGAGCCAACGCGAGCGCGAGCGTCTGGCGGCCTCTGTCCGCGATGTGTACGAAACCGCTTTGTCGGATATTACGGTCAGCACCAATACTGCATCCGAACGTTTCCGTTCCACCGCCGAAGAATTGCTGATTGTGTCAGGCGAAGTCTCGCAAGAACTCGAAAAGACCCGCAGCACGTTGCAACGTGCTTTGGTCGAATTGCCGCGTGAAAGCAAATTGGCCAATGAATCGGTCCGCGAAATGATCAGCGGTCAGCTCAAAGCCCTTGATGAACTCAAGACCTTGAAGAACATCACGGGTCCCGGTCTGGGCGTCAGCCCCAAATCAGAAGCAGTTTCACCTGAAGCTCTTGCGGCAAGTGCACGGGCAACTCAACAACCTGTGACGGCGGCAGCGCCAGCACCGCAGCCTGAACTGCGGGCTCCTCTGCCCTCCTTCCAAGCTGTTGAGCCGCAAATTCCGGTTGCAAGCCTGCCGCAACAAACAGCAACATCTACACCGCGCGGTATTGATCCTGCTTTCGCACCGCGGCGCGCCCAACGCAATGAGCCTGCCGCTTCAGGCAGCGGTTGGTTGTCGGATGTCCTCTCACGCGCCTCGCAAGAGGAGCCGGCTGAGCCGATCCCGACCATTCAACCCGCGCATGAATGGCTGGCCTCAATCAGCCAAGACATCAACAAAATCACCTATGGCGAAGTGATGAAAGCCTATTGGGAACGTGTGTTGGCCGGAGATCGGAGCCTGTCGGTACTGCCCTCCTTCACGACGCCGGGCCTCGGCAAGATTGAGGAAGCGCGCGGTCGTTACACCAATGAGCGCGAATTCCGCCAGATTGTGGATGATTACATCACCCGCTTTGACGACCACCTGCGCAATGTGCCAGCCGGTCCGCAAAGCTACAGCATGATCCGCTCGATCATCGCGTCCGATCAAGGCAAGGTCTATACCCTGCTCTCCGCTTTGGTGGGACGTATCTCTTAAGCTGATCATCAGAATAATCACTCTATCCCCTTTAAGGCCCGCCGCGTGCGGGCCTTATTTTTGTCAATTGCTTTAACCGCTCATGCCGCTTGCGTGATTTCAAGACGAGACATGCAAAAATATGGGGCAGCTAGCTTGACACTATGGCTCGGCGCGGGCCAGTTTCAAATCTGTTGCGCGAGAACACAAAAGGGAGCGGACATTATGGATTTGGGTATTGCCGGACGTAAAGCGATTGTCTGCGCGTCCAGTCGTGGTTTGGGACGGGGATGCGCTTTGGCGCTGGCTGAAGCGGGTGTTCATGTCACCATCAACGGGCGCGATGAGCGCGCGCTTGCCGAAACAGCGCGCGAGATTGAAAAAGTGTCGGGGCACGCACCGCATATTGTGCAAGCCGACGTCTCCACCAAAGAAGGCCAGCTTGCTTTGCTCAAAGCCTGTCCGGATCCCGATATTCTGGTCAACAATAATGGTGGCCCACCGCCGAAAAATTTCCGTGACATTGACCGGCAAGCAATGCTTGATGGCGTGGTCCAAAACATGGTCACCCCGATCGAATTGATCCAAGCCGTTATCGATAGGATGATTGCGCGCCAATTTGGTCGCATCATCAATATCACCTCCTCATCGGTACGCACACCGCTGCAAAGCCTTGATCTGTCCTCTGGCGCACGGGCCGGACTGACTGGCTTTTTGGCTGGGGTGGCGCGCGAGGTTGCACCGCATAATGTGACAATCAACGCGATTTTGCCGGGCATGTTTGACACTGACCGCATTCGCAATCTGGTCAACAGTCAATCCAAGACACGGCAAGTCAGCGAAGAGACCGTGCGCAACGAACGCATCGCCACCATTCCGGCTGGCCGATTTGGAACCGCTGATGAATTTGGCAAAATGTGTGCTTTTCTCGCGAGCACCCATGCGGGCTTTATCACAGGTCAGAATATTCTGATGGATGGCGGCGCGTTCCGTTCCTCTTACTAAACACATCGCAGCACGAAAAAACGCCCCGGACTGCGGTCGCGCGTGCTGCTTTTTTCCTGCTGGCTTTATCCCGATTATGCGGAAACAGCGCTTATGTTGCTTGGCATCGGACTCAAATTGGCTTCCACCATTGCCTTCATCCTGATGTCAACACAGGTGAAATTTCTCAGCAATGGTTATCCGGTCGGGCAATTACTGTTTTGCCGCGCCTTTTTTGCGATGATCCCCTTGCTGATCTGGCTTGGGTTGCGTCGGGAATTAAAAAACGCGATTTTCGACACCTATCCGCCAAGCCATTTCAAACGGTGTATGGCGGGCGCCAGCGGGATGTTTTTTGGCTTCGGCGCCCTCACCTATTTGCCGCTCCCCGATGCCACCGCCATCGGCTATATCACCCCACTCTTAACAACAGGGCTGGCTGCTTTATTGCTGCATGAGCGTGTGCGCTCTTATCGCTGGGGCGCCGTGGCAGTAGGCTTTCTTGGCATGCTTCTTATGCTCTCGCCCCATCTCACAGGCGCAGGCCATGACACCTCGCCCATCGGCGCTGCGCTTGGCCTATGCGGCGCCATTTGTTCGGCCTTTGCCAGTCTGGAAGTGAGAAAATTATCCCGCGCCGAAACCACTGGCTCGATTGTTTTTTATTTCACCCTCACCACCTCTGTGGCTGGTGCTTTAACAGCTTTTCTGGGATGGACCGTCCCGACTCCAAGCGATGCCCTTTTGATGATTGGGGCAGGCATAGCCGGAGGGATCGGACAAATCCTGCTCACCTCCAGCTATCGTTATGCCGATGTTTCGGTCATTGCCCCGTTTGATTATTGCTCCTTGCTTTGGGCTTTGGGGATTGGGTATTTTCTGTTTGGCGAAATCCCCAACCTGATTGTTTTACTAGGAGCCTCCATCGTGATTGCCGCCGGGGTCACAGTGATTTATTGGGAACGCCAGCTTGGCTTCAAACGCGCCCAAGAAAGAGCCAGTGGCGTTCATCGTTCAACCTAGGATCACATTATGACAGCCATTGCCGTAACCATTGCCGGATCGGATTCAGGAGGAGGAGCAGGTCTGCAAGCCGATCTGAAAACCTTCTCGGCGCTTGGCGTCTATGGTGCGAGTGTGGTGACCGCCCTCACCGCCCAAAACACCAAAGGGGTGAGCGCGATTGCTGATCTGACAGCTGATTTTATCACAGCCCAAATCGATGCCGTTTTTTCTGATCTTGATGTCCAAGCGGTTAAAATTGGCATGTTATCCAAAACTGGCGTGATCGAAGCGGTAGCCGCAGGACTTGATCGCTATGCCATCACCAACACTGTCTTGGATCCGGTCATGGTTGCCACCAGCGGCGACCGATTGATCGACCAATCTGCGGTTGCACATTTGCAAAACTATCTTTTTCCGCGCGCCATTTTAATCACCCCCAATCTTTTGGAAGCCGCCGCTCTTACCGATGAACCGGTCGCGACAACGCCCGAACACATGCTGGCCCAAGGCCGTCGATTGCTCGCCCAAGGTGCCAAAGCCGTGTTGATGAAAGGCGGACATGGCACATCACAAGACTGCACGGATCTCTTGATTACCCCTGAAGGCCATGAAGCCTTTACCAGCCCTCGTCTGCCCACCCACAACACCCATGGCACCGGGTGCACGCTGTCTTCGGCCATTGCCGCTGGATTGGCCAAAGGCCTCCCCCTGCCGCAGGCTGTGGCAGCGGCCAAACACTATCTGACGGGCGCGCTCCGTGCTGCGGATCACCTCCATATCGGACACGGACATGGGCCAGTGCATCACTTTTTCCAACACTGGACTTAAGGGGCGTTCATGCCACGTCAGGTGATCCGCACGCTTGCCATTTTGTCGATCACCCAAATTCTTGACTGGGCCTTTTTATTTTATGCTTTTGCACTCTGGGCGCCGCGCATCATGGCCGAGACCGGATGGTCTGACACGGTAGTCTTTGGAGGCTATTCCTTTGCACTCTTGACCAGTGGCCTCGCCGCCCCCCTCGCAGGGCGGATGGTGGATCGCCATGGTGGCCGCCCGGTCATGGGCGGTGGCACGCTGATCGGGGCTGCGGGTTTGATCCTGTTGGCTTCCAGCACACAGCCTCTGACCTATGGTCTGGCTTTCGGTTTGATCGGGATCGGCATGGCGGGTGCTCTCTATGATCCAGCCTTTGCCACCCTGACCCAAGTGGCGGGACCACAAGCGCGCCGCGCGATTTCCACGCTGACACTGGCGGGCGGTTTTGCTTCGACCTTGGCATGGCCTTTAACTTTGTGGCTGTTGCACGCGCTCGACTGGCGACAAATCGCCCTCCTTTATGCCGGCGTGCTGATTATACTCTGCACACCCTTACATCTTTGGGGATTGCCGGGGCGAAACAGCCAACCGCCACCGCCTAAGGCTTTGCGTCCTGCCGCCGCTCCCCTTGTGGAGCAACCACGCGTTCGTGGTCCTGAATGGCACGCTTTAGGCCTGTTTGCTCTGGTCATCATGGCGCATGGTTTTGTAACCTCCGCTTTTTCCGTCCATATCATTCATGCGCTTGATGCGTGGGGGCTTGAAGAAGCCTTGGCCGTCACCGCTGGTGCCTGTGTGGGCCCGGCACAAGTTCTGGCGCGTTGGATTGAAATGATGTTCGGTCGGGCTGTTCCCGCCCTGACCCTCGGCTTGATTGCCGTCGGCCTCTTGCCACTCGCCTTTATCGGATTGCTGGCCTCCCATCCCAGCCTGACCAGCGCCGTCATCTTTGCGCTGATTTATGGTGCCTCCAATGGATTGCTCACCATTGTGCGCGGCGTCGTGCCGCTCGCTTTGTTTGGTCCTGAGGGCTATGGGCGCCGCTTGGGACTGGTCTCAGCGCCAGCGCTTGCGGTAAAAGCGGGCGCGCCCATGGTGATGGGGGCGGTCCTGACCGGACACGGGGTCGGATCCGTACTCTGGATCGGCTTAGGATGCGCTGTCCTCGCCTTTATCGCCATGGTGGCATTGGATCGGATGCAGCGCTAAAAAGACCGCGCGCACACGTCATCTGCGCCTGTTAACCGTGCGGAGCGAGGGTCAGCTCCAAACCATCCAAGTCTTCAGTCCACAAGATCTGGCACGAAAGACGCGAATTGGGCTCAACCAACGGCAAAGTATCGAGTTGCAACTCCTCTTCCTCGCGCGGCGGATAGAGCTTGTCCATCCAGTCTGGAGCGATCAGCACATGGCAGGTGCCACATTCAGCAGCACCGCCGCAAATCCCTTCCATCGGCAGCCCCCAATCTCGGATAATTTCCATGACGCGCCAGCCCTCCAGAGCCTCCAAAACATGGCGAACGCCTTGCTGATCGGTCACATTAATGACACCCATGCGCATAAAGTCCTTTATTGAGATCAAAACATCCATGTCCTTGACTTGACGACAGTACCTTTAGCACGCTTAGGTCAACAGGATACAACTGAAATCAAACGTGAGAACTCGAAACGGATGAAATGATGGGGATTGAGGGCAAAGACAAAGTCAAAACCATGGAAAGCGGAGCGCATGCGCTGTCTGGCCAGCTTGGCAAGACCATCCAGCGGTTGCGTAAAGCCTATAATTTGTCTTTGTCGGAACTGGCCGAGCAATCAGGCGTCGCCAAATCCATCATCAGCCAGATTGAACGCAACGAGACCAATCCAACTTTGGCAACTATCTGGCGGCTTTCCCAAGCGCTGGATGTCTCGATCGAGCGTGTTCTGTCGATTTCCGATGATGAGCCCTTCATCGAAAAAACCCATCGCGGTGATATGCCGATCCTGACCTCCGAAGACGGCAAAGTGAAATTGTCGATTATCGGTTGGATCAAAACCGTGGAATGGCTGCAATGGTATGATGTGGAGGCCCAAGCGGGCGGCGTGTTGGAATCCGATGCCCATCAGCGCGGATCCGTGGAATGTCTGTCGGTCCTCTCCGGCGAAATGGAAGTTGAAGTGGGGGGAGTTATCCAAACCGCCAAAGCCGGGGATACGCTGCGCTATCGGTGCGACCGCCCGCATGTCGTGCGCAATGTCTCCAAAAAGCCAGCCCATGCCACGATGGTCTGCATCCTCAAAGCCGCGGTGATGGAATAGGCCAACGCCAAACAGTGCGTAATTTTATAGCTTTTTGATTAGGGCTGTTGAGGCACAGGTGGCAGGCTCTTTAAATAAACGGCCATGGCCTGCCGATCCGCATCCGACACATGCCCCATATTGGTGATGACTTCAGCCATCGATCCACCCACTGAGTCAAAATCAGGGGTAAATCCACTTTTCAAAAACGCTTCAATATCCTCGACGCTCCAAGCGCCCAATCCATCCGACGATGATGTGAGATTGGGCACGCGCCCCGTCTTCCCATCGGGGCTAGACCGGGCTTCCAAACTCGGTCCCCCAGCAAAACGGCGGCTCTCTTCAATCCCGCCCAAGATCGTGCGCGGGGAATGGCAATCGGCGCAATGGCTTAATGCATTGACCAGATAAGCCCCTTGATTCCAGACAGGGGATTGATCCGTCCGCGCAACAAAAGCTTTGCCATCCAGATAGATCCATTTCCAAACACCAACCGCCCGCCTGATATGGAAGGGAAAGGCCAGCGCGTGATCAGGTTGCCGCCCAGAGACAGCCGGAACGGTTTTTAAAAAAGCAAATAAATCGGCCAGATCCGTCATCGTCATGCGTTGATAGGCCGTATAGGGAAAAGCGGGGAATGCATGCCGCTGATCCGGCAACACCCCTTCCCGCATGGCGCGCGCAAAAGACTCAAACGACCAGGATCCGATCCCGTCTTGCGGATGTGAGGACAGATTGGGAACGATGAAAGTCCCAAACGGACTGTTCAGGCGCAGCCCTCCGCCTAGTTGCAATCCCGGCGATGGCTCGGCCTGTCCGGCAGCGCGGGGGGATTGATGACAAGACGCACATCCCCCAGCCCAAAACAACCGCGCTCCGCGCTCTGCATTCGCCACAAAGCCCGATGGCAAGACCTCATCACGACCACGCACGGCATGAAAAACGGATGGCGCGGTGATGATAAAAAACAACGCCGCGCCGATCAGCCCCAACAGGAGCGTAACACCAGCCCAATGGCGAAGGGTGAGATCACGCCCCATCGCCACGCGCCTTTATTTCTTTTCCTGCCGATAGGTCTCGTGGCATCCGCCACAATTTTTCATCACAGTTGGAAAATTTGCTTTAAACGACGCTTCATCTGTGATCGAGGCGAGAGCTGTTTTGGCATCCGTGCCAAATTGCGCAAACCGCTTGTCAAAATCAGCCTTATTTTGCCAGATGGACGGAGCAGCTTGCGTCTCTCCGCCTGCTTCAGAGCCAGCCGGATAAAGCGCTGGCATTTTCGCGGCCGCATCGGCATAGGTCTCAAGCGCTGCTTTGACTTTGGCCAAGTCAAAAGCCTGTTGACCGCGCAACATCTGGCCCGGATCCCGCGTCGCCCCACCCACCGCTTTCATCACAGCCTTGCGCTGGGCAATCGAATCCGACTGCGCCTGTGCGGGGAGAACGAACAACAACGCACCCAAAACAAGCGACAAGAAACGAAGCATCATGGGAAGTCCCCTTTCATTGCAAAGCAGAAACATTCTGCTTTTCGCGTGAGATCGTCGATTATTCCGCAGCCTGCCGCGTGGCAGCCTGAATTGCAGACCAAACAGCCTGCGGCGTTGCGGGCATATCAAGATGGGTAATGCCATGCGCGCGATGCAAGGCATCCACCACGGCATTCATGACAGCCGGACAGGAACCGATTGATCCAGCCTCCCCTGCCCCCTTAATCCCCATTGGATTGGTGGTTGAAGGCACATTG
Source organism: uncultured Hyphomicrobiales bacterium (assembly GCA_963923415.1). GTDB lineage: Bacteria > Pseudomonadota > Alphaproteobacteria > Rhizobiales > Beijerinckiaceae > CAIYZJ01. The sequence continues at coordinate 18,617 of CAWUMW010000013.1, forward strand.
CGCGTTTCAAAATCAAAGAACGGCATGTCATTGGCGCGTGGCAAAGCGTAATCCATCAGACTGGCGGTTACCAATTGCCCATCCGCATCATAGACCGTGCGCTCTAACAAGGCCTGCCCAATCCCCTGTGCGACACCGCCATGCACCTGACCAGCCAATAATAACGGATTCACCGCTAAGCCAAAATCATCGCAAATCGTATAGCGCACAATCACGACCCGTCCGGTGTCCGGATCAATTTCCACTTCGGCAACATGGCTGCCATTGGGATAGGTTGCATCAGGGGGCACAAAATCACCCTGTCCACTGCGCATCGCTTCGGTTACCCCGTCGCGTTTCGCAATATCGACAAAACTGATCCGCCGATCCGTTCCGGCCACCACCACATGTCCATCGACGATTTCAAGATCGCGCGCGGCAGCCTCCAAAGCACCCGCCGCAATGTCTTTGAGCTTACCTGCAAGATGTTCGGACGCCCGATACACTGAAATACCACCGACCGGAATCGATCGGGATCCACCAGTCCCATTGCCAGTCCGCACTTTTGCAGTGTCCCCTTGCACCACTTTGATCCGCTCAATCGGCAGATCAAGATGATGGGCAGCAAATTGCGCATAGGCGGTCGCATGACCTTGCCCGTTTGATTGCGTGCCGGAATAAATCGTCACGCTGCCATCTTTTTCAAGCGTGACTTTAACATCCTCGCCTTCGCCCCAAGCTGTACATTCGATGTAAGAGGCCAATCCGATCCCGCGCAACAAGCCTTTCTTGCGGCTTTCGCGCAACCGCTTTGTAAAGCCATCCCACTGTGCGGCATCAAGCGCACGCGTCATATGTCCTTCGAATTCACCGGTATCATAGCTGCGTTGGCCAACCGGTGTTTTATAGGGCATTGAGGCGGGGGCAATGAAATTGCGACGCCGAATATCTGCTTGCGAAATTTTCAACTGGCGCGCCGCACAATCCACCAAGCGTTCCAGCATATAGGCAGCTTCCGGGCGTCCCGCACCCCGATAGGCATCAACAGGAACCGTATGCGTATAAACACCTCGCACCCGCACATGAATCAACGGGGTTTTATAAACACCGGTCATCATCGTGCCGCCAAGATAGGGAATATAGGGTCCGTATTGCGACAAATAAGCACCGAGATTACCGAGAATATCAAAGCGCATGGCGAGGAATTTGCCGCGCCCATCCATCGCCACTTCCGCAACCGAGAGATTATCACGGCCATGGCAATCGCCGATAAAATGATCCGAGCGTTCTGCAATCCATTTGACGGGACGTTTCAGCAAACGCGCGGCCTCAAGCACCAACGGATATTCACGATAGACGAATGTTTTGGTGCCGAATCCGCCCCCCACATCGCCTGTGATCACGCGCAATTTTTCCGGTGCGATTTTCATGACCAGATTGGCCACTGAATCGCGGATCCCATGCACACCCTGCGACGACACATGCAGCGTATAAGATTGGCTTGTCCCGTCATAGGCGCCAATGGCGCCGCGGGTCTCCATATAATTGGTGATCAGACGATTGTTTTCAATCGGCAACCGCACGCAATGCGCGGCCTTGGCAAAGACTTTATCAACTTTGGCTTTATCACCCATCGACGCATCAAAGGCGATATTGTCTGGCTGTTCTTTCCACACACAGGGCGCGCCTTTGGTCATCGCCTGACGCATATCCACCACAGCTTTAAGGGCTTCATACTGAACAGGCATAGCCTCGGCTGCATCACGTGCCTGTTCAATCGTATCGGCGACGATAAAGGCAATCGCGTCTCCCACATGGCGCACCTCACCCTGTGCCAAGACCGGCGCCATCCCGATATGATTTTGTGATCCGTCATCATTGGGCAAAGGCGCCAAACAGGGAACCGGACCCAGATGCGCCACATCGGCCGCGGTCATCACCAAGCGAACCCCTTTCATGGCCCGCACAGATCCTAAATCGCCGATTGTAAACCGCGCATGCGCATGCGGACTGCGCAACACAAACCCATAGGCCTGACGATCAAAATTGAAATCAGCCATATAATGACCGCCACCGGTCAACAACCGTTGATCCTCCACACGCCGCAACGCTTGTCCAACACCAAATTTTTTCACAGCCATAATGATCTCTCCCAGATTTTTTTCGTTGTTTTGCCGATGGATGCTCGGACGTTTCAGCCAGCCTCAGACGCAGCCGGTCCGGTTTCAACCGGTCCACCTTGCGCCAACCAATCCAACATTCCACCCGCATAATGCGCATCAACAGGAATGCCAGCGGCCTGCGCCAATCCCGCCGCTGTCAGCGAGCGTTTGCCTGACCGGCACGACAGCACAATCCGTTGACCGCTGTGATGGGGCAAAGCCGATGGATCAAAAACGGAGAGCGGGTTGAGCAAAGCACCCGGAATATGACCCTCCTCATATTCATGCGCCTCCCGCACATCAACAATCACCAGGCGCTTTTCAGCAAGGCCATGTTGGAGATCATCAAAATCTAAATTTTCAACCTGCATCATCTGTTGCATTCACTCTCTATGATCGTCACGCCCAACCATGAACTCAGACCCCCTATTCAATGAAAGTCCTTCTTCAAACAACTGCGCTGTCTCCCTCTGTTGCCTTGTCTTTCACGCAACAACCGCCCTTATCCGCCCCAAGCGAGGCACGAAAACGGCGCAGAGACTTCGAAAGCCTATCAATAAAACCATGCCTTGACGAGAGAGCAATCGGCAAGCACAGCCATGAGAGGGCAATAATCCAATGATTTTGTGCCCAAACAGCATCATTCCCGCCATTTTTAGCCCTTCAACGCCCTTCGCGCTGCCTATCTGCTGATCCGCCAACAGGCCGATGCGTGAATTTTGGGCAGGTTCGCTTACAAAAAAGCAGGCCGTTCCGCTAAAAAAACAATCAAAAGCTTGGTCGAATGGCTTTGCGCTCACCCTTTGCGCCCATCGACCGCTCTCCTCAGAATCGAGATCATTTATACTTAACAAATCGTTAACAGATGATTGCCCGACTCTAGGGCCTGTGCCAGAGAAAGCGGTCAGACAGAGGCTGTCATTGGCTTATGGGTGACGACAGCAAACAAGGCGAGGCAGGTGTGCGTTTTGTAAAAACCGCGCAAAGGATTGGTATTATGGCGGGCCTTGTGCCCGCTTTGCTGGCTTGCGTGCCCGATCCTGTTCCGGTCGATACATCGGTTACTGCCCCGGAACAGTTTGAAATCCAGCAAACCCGCGCCACTTTGGCGCTCGACACGCAATGGCCAACTTTATTCGCATCTTCCGAACTGACCGCCCTGATCACCGAAGCGCTTCAAAACAATCCCGACATTGCCTCAGCTATGGCCCGGCTCAACCAAGCCGAAGCCTTGACGCAGCAAGCGCAAGCTCTGTTGCTCCCAACCTTGAATGGCAGCGCCGATGCCAGCCGGACCCGTGTGCCCGCCACACAGCGGCGCATGACACCGCCCTATAATGACAGTATCAGCAATTCATTCAGCATGGGGCTCAGTGCAAGCTATGCTTTGGATGTTTGGGGTCGCTACCGGTCTGCCTATGCGGCGCAATTGGCGGGTCAGGATGTTAATTTTTACGATCAACAATCCGTCCAATTGGTAACAGCAATATCCGTCACCACCTCTTATTTGACGGTTTTGGCGGCACAAGACCGCTT
>CAWUMW010000014.1:0-21745 GCA_963923415.1 uncultured Hyphomicrobiales bacterium
TATAAGAGACAGGAATTAGAATTTACCCGTGATTCCGGATTATTTAAAAAAATGATTAATAAAGTCTTAAATTTTAAGATTAATGATTTATTTAACGAAAATTTCGTCACAAGAAGCGGCCAAATCAGCACAAAACCCGTTCAATCCTGCTTAAAAACCGCTGCTTTGCTTGGGGAGATTCATCATCCGCGCGCGCAGACTCAAGGGCTGGCTCCACTGATCCCTGTTTAAACCCCACTCAGCTCTGAGGGGGGCGCCCTTAAGAGCGGGAAATCTTTTTATGAAAGAGCGGTCATCATATGCCGCCACGAACCAAGCATGCGCTGCATACTGCTTCAATCAGCAGTAGGGAAATTTGAAGACCTTTTATCGAGAAAAAAGGGCCACGCGCCCCGCAACCGCTCTTGCTCACAGGCCGATGAGGAAAGTGAGGGGGGAGAGCCGATAAAAAACTATGCCGCAATGCCTTTGCTTGATTCTAACGCCGCGCAAATCATTTCAACGGCGTCTTGCACGCGATCCGCATCATCGCCTTCCGCCATCACGCGGATCATCGGCTCTGTTCCCGAGGGACGCACCAAAACACGACCAGCCCCTTTGAGCAGATCCTCAGCCGCCTTGATACTGTCCATCACATGCGGTTCCTGCAAAGCCTGCGGCATTTTACCGCGCATGTTTTTTAACAGCTGCGGCACAGGCTCATATTGATGACAGACCTCGCTCACCGGCTTATTGGCGCGTTTGACGGCTTCAAGCACTTGTAAAGCCGCCACCAATCCATCCCCGGTCGTGGTATAATCGGAACAAATGATGTGGCCGGATTGCTCGCCACCCAGATTATAGCCTGCATCCCGCATGGCTTCGAGCACATGACGATCTCCCACCGCCGTCCGGTGAAGTTGCAAGCCACGGCCATTTAAAAACCGCTCTAGACCTAAATTGGACATGACCGTGCTGACCAGACCGGGGCGGGACAAGCGGCCTTCATCCTGCCAATCGCTGGCGATGACCGCCAACACCTGATCGCCATCCACAACCCGGCCTTTTTCATCAACAATCAGCACCCGATCCGCATCGCCATCTAAGGCGATCCCGATATCAGCGCGCATTTCCAATACTTTTTGAGCAAGCGCCTGCGGCGCTGTCGAGCCCACGTCCCGATTGATATTAAATCCATCCGGCTCAACGCCCATAGCAATGACTTCAGCGCCTAATTCCCACAAAGCCTCCGGAGCCACCTTATAGCCAGCACCATTGGCACAATCGATGACAATCCGCATGCCATCAAAATCAATGTGACGCGGCAAAGACCGTTTAGCCGCCTCGATATAGCGCGCTTGCACGCTGTCGATCCGCTTGGCGCGCCCCAGATCAGATGAGGCCGCCAGATGCTCGCTCATATCGGAATCAATCAGTCTGGCGATTTCGTGCTCTTCATCATCCGACAATTTATAACCATCCGGCCCGAATAATTTGATGCCGTTATCTTCAAACCCATTATGGGAAGCTGAAATCATCACGCCCAAATCGGCCCGCATCGAGCGCGCTAACATCGCAATGGCCGGGGTTGGCATGGGGCCCAGCAACAACACATCCATGCCCACGGATGTAAAGCCAGCAACCAAAGCGGTTTCAATCATATAACCAGACAGGCGGGTATCCTTGCCAATCACCACGCGATGCCGATGGGTTCCGCGCTTAAACACCAATCCAGCCGCCTGCCCCACTTTCAAGGCCAGCTCGGGGGTAATGATCTTATTGGCCTTACCCCTGATCCCGTCGGTTCCAAAATAGGCTTTCTTCATCATCTGATCACCACCGCGTTTTGCTCGATCCTTATATCTCGCAAATGAACTAATAAAACCTCAATTTTATTTACAAAATGCAACAGACCTTTTGCGCGCGTCGTTTGATCCTATCGGGCAGGTTTAGCCCGCCTGCCAAAAGCAAAGCTGCTGTTTAACGTGCAAAAATAGCAAAAGGATCACGTTTCTTCAGCCGTTCAAGCCGCCACCCCCTGCCAAGACACGGTAGGCTACGCAGCAAAACGGGCACTTAAAAAGTGCCCGCCACAGGGTCGGCCGAACAGACTGGACCGATTAGGCTTGCGGTTGCGGTTCCATGCCCGCATCCGGATTATCGCGCGAGGAACGGCCCTTGCCCGCCGTCGGCACAATGGAGGACATGCGCGCAGGGGGTTCATCCCCACTGTCACGATGGGGGGCCTTGCCTTTCAAAAGATCGCGGATCTCCTCGCCAGACAAGGTTTCATATTCCAATAAGCCTTGCGCCAAGGTCTCCAGATCTTCAGCCTGTGCTTTCAGGATCCGTCGTGCCTCGCTATGGCCTGCCTCGACAAAACGCCGCACTTCCGCATCGATTTTCTGCGCGGTGGCTTCCGAGACATTTTGCTGCCGGCCCACCGACATGCCCAAAAACACCTCGTCCTGATTTTCACCATAAGCGACATTACCCAACTCTTCCGAGAACCCCCAACGGGTGACCATCATCCGGGCTAGACGAGTCGCTTGTTCAATATCGGAGGCTGCGCCTGAAGTGACTTTTTCGGACCCAAAAATCTGCTCCTCAGCAACCCGTCCCCCCATCATGATCGCCAGACGTGAGGTCATCTGCTCAAAGCTCATCGACAATTTGTCGCGTTCGGGCAACTGCATCACCATGCCCAAAGCGCGACCGCGTGGAATAATGGTGGCTTTATGGACAGGGTCGGTAGCCGGAACATTCAAAGCAACGATCGCGTGACCCGCTTCATGATAAGCGGTTAGGCGCTTTTCATCTTCCGTCATCACCAGTGTGCGCCGCTCAGCCCCCATCATGACCTTGTCTTTGGCATCTTCAAATTCGGTCATCATGACAATCCGCTTACCGCGGCGCGCGGCCAGCAAAGCCGCCTCATTGACCAAATTCATCAAATCCGCCCCGGAAAAGCCGGGTGTCCCGCGGGCAACCGTTTTCAAATCAACATCGGGGGCTAAAGGCACTTTTTTGGCATGAACCCGCAAGATCTTTTCACGCCCCACCACATCGGGATTGGGCACGACAATTTGCCGATCAAACCGACCCGGACGCAACAAAGCCGGGTCTAACACATCAGGGCGGTTGGTCGCAGCAATCAGGATCACGCCTTCATTGGCCTCAAATCCATCCATCTCAACCAGCAATTGATTGAGGGTTTGCTCGCGCTCATCATTGCCACCGCCTAAGCCAGCGCCACGATGGCGACCGACGGCGTCAATCTCGTCGATGAAAATAATGCACGGCGCATTCTTCTTGGCCTGCTCGAACATGTCACGCACGCGGCTTGCGCCCACACCAACAAACATTTCAACGAAGTCAGAACCAGAAATGGTGAAAAATGGCACATTCGCCTCACCCGCAATCGCACGGCCCAACAGGGTTTTGCCTGTTCCGGGAGGGCCAACCAACAACACGCCGCGCGGAATCCGACCGCCCAGACGTTGAAACTTTTGCGGATCGCGCAGAAATTCTACGATTTCCTGCAAGTCTTCTTTGGCCTCATCGACACCGGCCACATCTTCAAAAGTGACCCGTCCATGCGCTTCGGTCAGCATTTTGGCTTTCGACTTCCCAAAGCCCATCGCCTTGCCGTTGGCGCCCTGCATTTGCCGCGACAAGAAAAACCATGCGGCAATAAACAAAATCAGCGGCAACCAATTGACCAATAAGGCCACAAACCACGGCATGCCATCACTAAGCGGCTTCGCCGAGAAATTAACACCCTTCTGGCTTAAGCGCGAAATCAGTGTCGGATCATTGGGGGCATAGGTCTGGAATGAACGCCCATCGGTCAAGGTGCCATGAATATCCGGACCGGAAATCATGACATTGGCCACACGCCCTGCATCCACTTCACTCAAAAACTGGCCATAGCCCATATCTTGAGAAGCAGCGCGCTGGTTAGGGCTCTGGAACAACGTCACAAGCGCCAACACCAACAAAAAAATGATGGCCCACAGAGCAAAATTCCGGACGTTCGGGTTCATGCCGACAATCGCCTTTCTGGACTGCAAGCGCCACGTGGCGTCCCGCAAAAGAGTGGATTTTCTCTCTATCTAGTTAGTTGCTGGCCATCTGCCAAGGGGACGCAGCACGAGTTTCGCGTTATGATCGCAAAATAAGCAAAAAATCATCATCTAAAGGCCCGCTTCTGCCTTTTAAGGGCCTATTAGCCTACGTTGGGGCGTCCTCGTCGACGCGTCCCCTCCCCCGTGATCCGCACAATCCCGTCTTTGGACAAGCTCACAAGGCATCCGCCCAAGGTCCGTCGACCGCTGTGCTGGGCCTGAACCCAGCCCTGTAAAACCACCTGCAACGCTTCTAATCGCTCCAACCTAAGCTGCGTCTGCGGTTGAAGACAGGCCCATGCCTTCGCCAGAATTTTCAACTGGAGCGCCACCGGAACATCCCAAAGCGTTGATTGCAAGACCACCACGCCCTGATCCAAAGTGCACAAACGCGGCCAATACTGATCCACCATCCAATCAAGAGCCTCTTGGTGCATCGCCATCCGCTGCGCCAAACGAGTGAACCGAGCCGATGTTAATCCCACGGCCTGACGAAGTGTTTCCAGATGGCGCAATCGCACCCGGGTGAACCGAGGCTGCTGATTAGAAGGGTCTTCATGCCACGTTAGATGTTCGGCATGTGCGGTGGCCACGAGACGTGCTTTCTCGATTTGCAAAAAGGGACGAACAAGCGCCACCCCATCGCGCAGTGTCTGCGGACGCATCCCCGATAAGCCTTCAGGGCCACTGCCCGATGCCATCCGCATCAACAAGGTTTCGGCCTGATCATCAGCATGATGAGCCATGACAATCGCTTGCGCGCCAATTTTTATCGCATGGGCGCGCAATAAAGCATGCCGCATAGCCCGCGCCTTTTCTTGCAGAGCGGTCTGCGGTTTTTCCCCGCGCCATCGCAAAATTGTGCAGTTGCATCCCAACTCTTGCGCATAGGCTTTAACAGAGAGCGCCTCATGCCGCGCTTCTGGCCGCAACCCATGGTCAACACAGGCCACAGACAAACGCGGTCTTACCTGTGTTGATGATAAGCGTGACTTTGATCGAAAATTAGACTTGGTTGCAGACAGCGGCTCGGTCCCCTGGCGGGCCCAGCGGCACAATGCAAACAGCAAAAGCGTGGAATCCACCCCGCCTGAAACCGCGACCAAGACATGTGTGAATGCAGCCAAGGGCGCAAATAAAGCGTCACAGTCACGAGAGGATAGAGGGGACTGGTCGGGCATAACGAAGCCTTGATGCGGAGGTCGATTACCGATCACGGGATCAAGCGAATAAGGGCACAGTATAGAGCGGGTCACTTGAAGGCCAGCGCTTTGTGCGGCTCCCCACCCCGCTTATCAGCAGGCAAGTTTTTTGGTCTCTTGTTCAACTTGGCTCTTGAGATTTTTATCGGCCGCCGGATAGCGCCGCCCCCATTCCGCTAACGTCGCGCAGGCTTGGGGCTTCTGATTCAAGCCCTTCAAAGACAAAGCCAGCTTATAAAGACTTTCAGGCGCTAAATTGGCTTTAGGATAGGTTTGATAGACTTTCAAAAATTGCTCTGCTGCGCCGGCATATTGACTGCGGCGCAAATAGCTTTCACCAAGCCAATAGGTTGCATCCGGCATTTTGGTGTCTTTGGGATGCGCTTGAATATAGGCCCGCAACACCGATTCCGCTTCGGCATATTTCTTTTGCTGCATCAGGTTATAGCCTTCCGCATAGGTATTTTGGGGCTTAGCCGGGGCGATGGATCCTGTATTAGCCTGTGCCGCATTTGCCGTGGCAAAAGGGATCGGCGCTGTCGCATTGACCGATCCGCCCCCCGGCGCAGAGGGGGATGGGGACCGCCCGCCACCCGCTTGTGTCAAGTTCAAGGGGCCTCCCGCAGCGGCTTGGGCTGAATTGGCTTGAGCTGAATTGGCTTGGGGGACTTGTGTTGGATCGTAAGCGTCACTTTTTTTCTGTGGCGTCGTTGACTTGGAGCCACTGGTGTTTTTGGCCGCATTATCTTGGAAGCGGAATTCAACATCTTGTTGGAATTTTTGCAGCTGCTCATGCAAGCGCTTATTCTCGAACTGGACTTGTTCCAATTCTCCCGCAATTTGGCGCATTTGATTTTCCATGCGGTTCAAACGCAAAAGAATTTCTGACGCATCTTGAGCTTGGAGCGCACACACACCCACGCTCATCATCGCCCCGCATCCAATCAACGCGGCCCGCATCCCCTGCTTGATGTGATGCATCATGGTCTCTCTCAATCTCTTTGATCACCTTTTGTGTGGACGAAATCCCACAAAAATCTGGCAAAAATAAGAGGCGGCACCCTTGGATGCCGCCTCATGATCCGCGTAAGGGCTACACCAAAACGCCCCCGATCATTAATTACCGGATTGGCCACCCAAAACCGTCACACCCCGACGGTTTTGCGACCAGCAGGAAATATCATCACAGACGGCAACGGGGCGCTCTTTGCCGTAAGATGTGGTTTTCAAGCGTGCCGATGCAATCCCCTTGGAGGACAGATAATCCCTGACAGCTTGGGCGCGGCGGGCACCAAGAGCAAAGTTATATTCACGCGTTCCGCGCTCATCCGCATGACCTTCGATCAAAATGGAATAGCGGTTATATTGGTTCAGCCATGAGGCTTGCTTGTCCAAAGTCGCTGTCGCCGTTGAAGTCAAATCAGACGAATCGGTTTCAAAGAACACCCGATCTCCAACATTGACGATAAAATCCTGGGAGCTCCCAGGTGCCCCACCGCCAGCAACACCACCGGCGCCAAACTTACCCCCGCTGCCATTGAGATCATCCGCTGCCTTGTCAGACGAACAAGCCGCCAATGTCAAAGCGGCCCCGAGGGCTGCGGCAAAGCGGACCATCCGCAAGACATCGAATGTTTTCAACATCATTAAACTCCTTTTGTCGGCCCTACACAGACTGTCTGTACGGCCTTCTTAAGCCCGACCAAGTGGCCGAACCGACGATTTAACCCGCACCATGCCATCCCTTGGTTAACGCAAGGTGAACAAATGCATAAGAAAAGGGCGAGACCCCACATTTCCTTGTGAGGCTCGCCCTTAAAAATCGTCGGCCAGGACTGATTATTGATCGATCTTCAAAGTTTTCAATTTAGAAAACACCGAGTCCGCATCATAATGAGGCTCTTCCTCTTCCTTGGGGGCGGGCTGAGCAAATTCGCCAAACGGATTGCTCGGCGCTGTCGGCGCAGGATCAGCGGCGGTGGTGGTTTCAGCCGGAAGCAGGGTTTGTCCCCCATCATGCACCACAGCCGACCGGTCCTTGGAGGCCCGGGCAACTTCGAAATCCAGATCAATTTGCGAACACAGACCCAAGGTCACCGGATCAAGCGGTGCCAAAGAATTGATATTCCAATGCGTGCGATCCCGGATTTGCGCGATGGTCGTTTTGGTGGTGCCCACCAGCCGCATGATCTGCGCATCTTTCAATTCGGGATGGCTGCGCAACAACCACAAAATCGCGTTGGGACGATCTTGGCGGCGCGACAAAGGCGTATAACGCGGCCCCTTGCGACGGGTCACCTCAGGCAGGCCGACATTGTTGGACTGCAATTTCATCATATAGCTGCTATTGGCTTCAGCCTTGGCGATCTCTTCGCGGCTCAACTGTCCACTGATCACCGGATCAAGACCCTTGATCCCGCCTGCGACTTCACCATCCGCAATGCCTTTAACTTCCAGAGGGTGCAATTTGCAGAAATCGGCAATTTGATCAAAGGTCAAAGCCGTATTGTCGATAAGCCACACGGCGGTGGCTTTGGGCATTAGCGGGGTCTGGCTCATAACCATCTCTCCATCTTGTCTGAACAGGCGGCGGCTGATGCTCAATCTTCTCCGGCGCTCCCGCCCGCGTCACCGGCAAGAACCCCAAATTCGCACCACACTGTTTGGGAATAATTGCCCCCCTTATAAGCTGACGCCCTGGCCAAATCAATCATTCTATAAGCCCGCTGTGCAAGAAAACGCGCCAATTTGACGCAAAAGCCGACCTCTCCTAGGCTAGGCCCCAACTCAGCGGGGCTTGCTGCCCGGCCAAAACCTGCCGCCTTGGCGGCGCCGAAGACAAAGGGGAGACCGATGAGAGAGCCAGAGGAAACACCCCGCCAAACCGCAGTATCCGGCCCAATGATCGGGGAGGATCTGTCCTCTTTATCGATTGAGGAGCTGGAAAAAAGGATTGTGATCCTAAAATCCGAGATTTCTCGTCTTGAACAGGCTATTGTTGCTAAAAATGCCTCCCGTTTGGCGGCTGATCAGTTTTTCAAACGCTGAAGAAGGCGCACGCGCCCCAAAAAGAGCAAAACAGCACGAATTTTACAGCTCCGGCGTGATTTTAAGCCATCAAATGCCAGCTGAGAGCCCATTGAGACCATGTCTGAAGCGCAAAGCCCGGGCGCGCATGATCGCGCGACATGGTCTCGTTGCTTGGCACAACTTGATAACCCACTGAGCAATCCGCCCTGCGCCGGCTATTAACCCTAATACGGCTTGGTTGAAGCATTTCCCTTAAGAACATCCTAAAGAGGGGGGAGTTAGCTTCTGATGGGACGATCGGCAGATCATGGATTACCGCGAACGAGACACAACCGCCCAGACGGTTACTTTTGGCGATCCCTTCGCCATGAGTAAGGCTTTTCAAAGCCTGTTTGACGAGGGTATGGCGCTGGTTGAAGAAGCAGCGGCATTCCTTGATGGGCCCGGCCGCGAACAATCACGCTTTCTGCCACGCATTGTTGCTCTCGCTTATTCCACCGAAAGCATGCGCCTGACCACCCGTTTGATGCAAATTGCCTCATGGCTGTTAATGCATCGCTCGGTTGCCAGTGGTGAAATGTCCGAACAAGAAGCCGCCGTACAAAAATGCCGGATCCATGCAGAGCCGGTCAGCCAGTCGAGCCCCGATCTATTTGATCAATTACCCGCAGACTTGAAGCGCCTGATTGCACGCTCTTTGCGCCTGCAAAAGCGCATCCGGCATATTGATCGGCCCGAAACGGCCCAGCCCTTCTATGATCCCGCCCAATCCAATGCGGTTGCCCATCAGCAAGACCGATTGCGCTTGGCCTTTTCCAGCAGCCGCTAAATTTTCCCCAAGAGGTTAGGCCATCTCTTCAAGGCTCTCTTGAAGACAAGAAGCTGTGTTGGGTTGTTTGATGAATAAATCATCGGCCCCAACGAATATCCAACAGAAAAACCCGGCAAAGCCGGGTTTAAACGTTTGATAGAGCTTAATAAAGGGAGCTTGATGAAAGACGCTTGAACCCGAGTCCTAATACAAAAAGCGCCTGATACAAAAAGCGTTTGCGGCTTACTGGCCGCTGAGGCCAAAGCCTTCGAATTTCTTTTTAAAGCGGGAAACGCGACCGCCACGATCCAGCAATTGCTGTGAACCGCCCGTCCAAGCCGGATGCGATGCCGGATCGATATCGAGCTGCATTCTGTCGCCTTCTTTGCCCCATGTCGAACGGGTCGTAAATTCCGAACCATTGGTCATGACAACGGTAATGGTGTGGTAGTCAGGATGAATATCAGCTTTCATAATCGGTCCTCGTCGGGTTCCTGAGCGCTCGCATCATCGGCGAGCCAATCAAAACCCTCGTCAAATCTTTGTTTTCACTCGGAAGGCGTGGCTATAGCGCAGCTTGGCGGGCCTGACAAGCCTTCTTCCGCCCTCAACACCATTTCCATCGACATTCTGGGGTAAAAGACTAGGGTCAGGCCTCTTTCATTTTGCATCAACGGTTGGCTCTGAAAAATGCCCGAGGTCACGAAGAAAAAGCGCAGGAAAACATAGGGTTTTCAAGCTTTTGCGACACAGAGATCAGGCATTGTTTGCCAATCCAAAGGACATGACGATGAAGCGCAGTCTGCATCAAAAACAGTCTCAACCGTGCCACCAGCACGTTTTTCGTCTGTTTTCTTCCCATCTTACGCTTCATAGTCATGCCGTTGTTGTTAAATTCATGAGGTCTGACCCTAGACAACGGGGCAATAAAGGCTCAAAGCAGGGGGGAAAACAACCTAATACCCGCGCCGACTGGCCGCAACATTCGTGATAATCATGCACGCTTCCTCTGACCGCTCTACTGACCGCCCGATTGATCGCCCAACCTTGGCGACCTTAAAACCCCTCCTACCCTTTGCCTTACGCTATAAAGGCCGCATGCTGGCCGCCTTGATCGCCTTGATCATGGCCTCCGGGGCAACGTTGGTCATCCCATTAGCGGTCCGCCGGATGATTGATTATGGCTTTTCAACCGAAAGTGCGGCGCTAATTGATCAATATTTCCTGATGATGGTGGCGGTTGTCGGCGTGTTAGCCCTTGCCAGCGCAAGTCGTTATTATCTGGTGATGACCCTTGGCGAACGGGTTGTCACGGATATCCGCCAAGCGGTGTTTAACCACCTGACGCTGTTGGATGCTTCTTTCTACGACACAACCCGGTCCGGCGAAATTGTCTCCCGCCTCACCGCCGATACGACCTTGATCAAATCAGCTTTTGGCGCCAGCGCCTCCATCGCCTTGCGGAATTTTGTTTTATTTATTGGCGCTATCACCATGATGGTGATTACCAGCCCGCATTTGTCGGGTTTGGTGCTGATTGCCATTCCGGTCATCGTCTTGCCGCTGGTTCTTTATGGCCGCCATGTGCGCCGCCGCAGTCGTGAAGCCCAAGACCGTCTGGCCGACGCCTCTGCCTATGCAACAGAGGCCATCGGCGCAATGACCACCACACAGGCTTTTACCGCCGAGCGCGTAACACAAACCCGATTTGCTCAAGCGGTCGAAGATGCCTTTGAAACCGCACGCCGTTCGACCTCTGCCCGCGCGTTACTGACCGCTGTTGCGATTTTCCTGATTTTTGCCTCTGTCGTTGTTGTGCTGTGGTGGGGCGCGCAAGATGTGTTGGCTGGACGCATGTCAGGCGGACGCTTGTCCCAATTTGTTTTATATGCGGTGTTTTCTGCCGGAGCGCTGGGAGAGCTCTCACAAGTGTGGGGCGAGATTAGCGCCGCAGCGGGCGCTGCCGGTCGGATTGCTGATATCCTGTCTCTGATCCCCCGCATTCAAGCCCCGGCCAAGCCGCTGGTTTTACCGACGCCCGCCCAAGGCATTCTCGCTTTCGAGGATGTGCATTTTTCTTATCCCTCACGCCCTGATTTATCGGTCCTTGAAGGGATCAGCTTCTCCTTGAAAAAAGGGGAGCGTGTCGCGCTGGTGGGGGCATCAGGTGCTGGGAAAAGCACCATCATGCAATTGATCTTGCGATTTTATGATGTCACGCAAGGCAATGTCACCATCGATGGCGTTGATGTGCGTCTGGTGGCTCCTCACGATGTACGCAGCCGCCTTGCTTATGTGCCCCAAGATGCTGTTATTTTCGCAGCCTCCGTTGCCGACAATATTCGCTTCGGACGACCCGATGCCAGCCATCAAGACTTGATCCGAGCCGCCCAATTGGCCGCTGTTGATCGGTTCGTGCAAGACTGGCCTGAAGGCTACAACACGATGATCGGCGAACGAGGCATGACTTTGTCAGGCGGACAACGCCAACGCATTGCGATTGCGCGGGCGATTTTACGCGATGCACCCATCCTTTTGCTGGATGAAGCCACCTCTGCCCTCGATGCTGAAAATGAAACGCTGGTGCAAACCGCGCTTGATCAATTGATGCAAGGCCGAACAACCCTTGTGATTGCCCATCGCCTTGCGACGATTTTGGAATGCGATCGGATTTTAGTGATGGAACATGGTCAGATTGTCGAAAGCGGCACGCATGAAAGCCTTGTGACATCAGGAGGCTTATATGCCCGCTTGGCACAGTTGCAATTTGATGCAGGAGCCCGTGCGCTTCACACCCATGAAGCCGCGGATCACTAGGGTCGGACCCTAAATCCTCAGCGATCGGTCAGTTTCAATTCAATGCGGCGATTGCGTCTTAACGCTTCATCACTATTGCCTAAATCAATCGGTTGATATTCCCCAAATCCGGCGGCAAC
The DNA here is from genome assembly GCA_963923415.1 of uncultured Hyphomicrobiales bacterium. Lineage (GTDB taxonomy): Bacteria > Pseudomonadota > Alphaproteobacteria > Rhizobiales > Beijerinckiaceae > CAIYZJ01. Next base: position 12,086 of record CAWUMW010000014.1, read on the forward strand.
AAGCCGGGTTGGAGCAACCCCTTTATCAATTAAATATTGCACCACGGCAATTGCACGGGCCGCCGACAAATCCCAATTGCTTTTAAACGGCCCGTTTGAAGAAATGGGACGTTTATCCGTGTGACCATCCACGCGTAAAACCCATGCAATGTCATTGGGGATTTCTTTTTCCAACACACCAAGCGCTGCCGCCAACTGGTCAAGCTCGCCTCGTCCTGCCGGATTGATCGCGGCCTGCCCGCTATCAAACAAAACTTCGGACTGGAAGACGAAGCGGTCACCCACGACACGGATATCTTGCCTATTCCCTAAAATTTGTCGCAAGCGTCCAAAAAAATCAGAGCGATAGCGCGCCAATTCTTGAACCTTTTGAGCCAAGGCCAAATTTAAACGTTGCCCCAATTCACTGATCCGAGCCTGACTTTCCCGATCACGCGCCTCAGAAGCCTCTAACGCTGCTTCAAGCGCTGCCAATTGACGCCGCAATGCTGCGACCTGCTGATTGAGAATATCAATCTTGGCCTGTGCCTCACTTGGTAAATTGCGCAACGGATCTTTTGCATCACTCGGTGCCAGTGCAGTGCCTCCGGCACGCAACCGATCGCGCTCCTGCTCGACTGATTGCAAGGTCGCTGTCAGGGAAGCCAGATTATCTTCAGCCTGCCGCCGCCCCGAGCGTTCCAACGCCAATAAATCCGTCAGATCTGCCAATTGCCGATTTAAGCGGGCCAGCGCCGCATCTTTGTCTGTGACCTGACGGCTCAAGAAAAATTGCGCCACCATGAACACCGATAACAAGAATACAATCGCCAGAACCAAGGTCGACAAAGCATCGACAAATCCTGGCCAGTAATCAATGCCAGATTGGCGACGTCGATGACGGATAATACTCACCGCCGCGCATCCTTATTAAGGAGCTGCTTCAAGGCCGCATCCATCTGCTCAGAGCGCCGGGCCTGCGCCTCGACCCAATCGCGCAGCATTTGCTGCTCACGCCGCATCTGCTCAATCAATCCATTCACGCCGCGCGCCAATGTTTCTAACGACACAGAGGCACCGCCCTCTTGTCCCGCCCCCATATCGAGCATGGATTCTGCCAACCAATCCTCCAGCTCGTTATAAAAACGATTTTGCGCCTGACCAGCCTGCAAATCAAGAAAACCCAAAACCAAGGATCCAGCCAAGCCAAACAGCGAAGACGAAAAAGAAATCCCCATCCCACTCAGGGGTGCCGCCAAACCTGATTTCAATTCTTCAAACATCAAGGCTGCATCATTGCCGCTTTTCATGGATTGAATAACTTTGCCAACCGAACTCACTGTTTCGAGCAAGCCCCAAAAGGTTCCCAACAATCCCAAGAAAATCAAAAGACCCGTGAGATAGCGGCCAACATCGCGCGCTTCATCCAGCCGCAAACCAACCGAGTCCAGAATAGTCCGTAATCCTTGCGCAGATAAAGGCTTGCGTGCCTGGGGTGCACCTAAAGCCCGCGCAACACTGGCAAGCAATACCGGATCAGATCCTTTTGAACGCGATACGCCTGAGGCCCATTCATTCATCCAACGAATTTCAGGAAACAGACGAATGACCTGCCGAAAAGCCAACAGGATTCCCAGCAATAAAACCGCAATGATCAAGCCATTCAAACCGGGATTGGCGAAAAAAGCTGTCTGGATTGGGCGTGCCAAAATAAAGGCGATCAAACCGGCCAAGACAACAAACACCGCCATGCGCAACAGATAAAGACCGGGCTTGGTCAATGGATCAACCGTCGATACCTGACGCATGCACCCTCCTCGCGCCTCAAAACTCATCGTTTAACAAGGACAATTCCGCTGTCAATGACCAGGATCTGAAAGGCCACCTTACGCCTCTGCAACTTAGCCGCATTTTCAAGCACGGATCAAGACAACAGCCGCATTGAAAATCTGCAAAATGAGATTTGCGTCTTTTTTGTTGTTGATGGGCGCACTGCGCCGCCATCAATCGTCTTTGACCATGGCCAACAAGGCTTTGTGCATCGCTTCATTTCCGCAAGCGAGACTTTGGCTGACCATCATCTGGTCCTTGCCTTGCAAATCACTGACAAATCCGCCCGCTTCGCGCACCAACACAATGCCGGCGGCCATATCCCAAGTTTGCAAACCCGTTTCCCAATAACCATCGAACCGGCCCGCGGCCACATAAGCCAAATCCAACGCCGCAGCCCCCATCCGCCGAATACCGGAACTGCGCGCCATCACCGTAGCCAGTTTTTTAAGATAGAGCGGATGATTGGATTTCGAGATCGTGGGAATACCTGTTCCAAACACCCCATCTACGACATCAAGTCGTCCCGAAACCCGCAACCGCCGATTGTTCAAAAACGCACCTTTGCCACGCTCGGCAATAAATAATTCGTCCTTGGCAGGATCATGAATCACACCCGCGATCAAAGTGCCCATCCGCTCCAGACCGAGCGAGACACAAAAATGCGGAATCCCGTGCAAGAAATTTGTGGTGCCATCCAACGGATCAATATGCCAGCGATGCTCTCCGTCCTTTGCGGCAATTTGACCGCCCTCTTCCATCACAAAGCCAAAATCCGGACGTGCTTTTTCTAAGGATTCACGCAAAATATTTTCTGCCCGATGATCAGCCAGCGACACAAAATCACCCGGCCCTTTCCGCGATACCTGCAAATTTTCCAATTCGCCAAAATCACGCCGCAAGCTTTTGGACGCTTTCATCACAGCATCAACCATCACAGTCATCAGGGGCGAACGGATCATCGGCAACACTCACAGGATCAGAGAAAAAAGCGCTGTTGGTGATTGACCATGCCCGCGCCCCGGCGTCAAGCCGCAGCCGCATGGCACGTCCCTTTTCCAAAACCGCTTTGTTGGACCGTTGTTTTATGAGCGGGTGGAGATCCGCTGATCCCCATCCGGTGATGTAATGATCTCAAGGGCCTGCCGCACACCATTCGCCGCTTGATCGGGATCAGCGAAGAGAGAAGCTCCAAGTGCAAGAAATTCTGATCCCGTTGCTGACGCCGCCTGCAGATCGGCCAAATCTTGCACATAAAGAACACAAGGGGTTTGAAATAATTCAGCCCACCATTGGCCACGCTCAAGCGTCGCTGAGAGTGGCAAGTGCCCGCCATCGGCAAAAGGCTCGCCAAACATCACATAATCACATCCCGCTTCCGCCACTTCCATGGCATCGTGGCGCGACCGCAAGCCGCCGCAGCCAACAATCCGCTCCTGTGGACGCAACAAAGACATAGCCTCTGCACAGGCCGCTGCTGAGCTTAGATGCACCCCATCCGCACCGGACCGCGCAACCAGATGGAGATGATCTTGCAACAACAACGCCGCACCGGCATCTTGCACACATGGCCCAAGCGCTTTGACGATGTTAATCAGACTGCGATCATCGCCCTCCCCCAGCCGCACAATCACTGCATCCACACGGCCGGCGGCAAGAGCAGCCTGCAAAGCGGGGAGCAAATCTTGGGCGCTCGAACAAACGGGCGTCATGAGAACGAGACGTTGATGCTGTGACATGGCCCTGTGATAGCGCAGTCCGCCCAAAACACCAAATCCCGATCAATCCCCGTCCCAAGCACCGTCCTTTTAAATCAAGGCACAGGCTCAAAGAAAAACGCCCGCGACAAGCGCGGGCGTTGATGAGAGCAAAAAGTTAGGATCAACCGATTTTTGGACGCAATTCGCCTTTGGCGTAGCGTTTGGCCATATCCGGCAAAGGAATGATTTTGCCAATTTTGGATGCTTTGCCCGCGGTGTTAAATTCTTCAAGCCGCTGCTTGCATAATTGGGTCATCGCATCCATAGCGGGCTTCAAATATTTACGCGGATCAAATTCGCCCGGATGTTCAGACAAGATCTTACGGATTTGTCCGGTCATGGCCATGCGGTTGTCGGTATCGATATTGATTTTACGCACGCCATGCTTGATGCCACGTTGAATTTCTTCAACCGGAACACCCCATGTTTGCGGCATTTTGCCGCCGTAATGATTGATAATGTCTTGCAAATCCTGCGGCACAGAGGAGGAGCCATGCATCACGAGATGCATATTGGGCAAGCGCCGATGGATTTCCTCAATCACATGCATCGCCAAAATCGCCCCATCGGGTTTGCGCGAAAATTTATAAGCCCCATGCGAAGTGCCCATGGCAATGGCCAATGCGTCAACCTGCGTTGCTTCCACAAATTTGACCGCTTCTTCAGGATTGGTCAGCAATTGATCATGGCTCAGCTTACCTTCAGCGCCATGGCCGTCTTCTTTATCGCCTTCCCCCGTCTCCAAAGAGCCCAGAACCCCGAGCTCCCCTTCAACCGAAATGCCACCCAGATGCGCCATATCCACGACCGATTTGGTCACCTGCACATTGTAATCCCAATCAGCCGGCGTCTTGCCATCCGCCTTCAACGAGCCATCCATCATCACCGAGGTGAAGCCAGACTGAATCGCTGTCATGCAGGTGGCAGCCTCATTGCCGTGATCCAAATGCACGCAGACTGGAATATGCGGATAAATTTCGGTGACAGCATCCATCATATGTTTGAGCATGATGTCATTGGCATAAGAGCGCGCGCCGCGCGAGGCCTGAATGATGACCGGCGCATCGGTGGAATCCGCAGCACTCATAATCGCCAGCGCTTGTTCCATATTGTTGATGTTGAAAGCGGGAACGCCGTAATGATGCTCGGCAGCATGATCAAGAAGTTGACGCAGGGTAATGCGGGCCATGGGGCAAAATCCTCACTGAAAGGCTTGAGTCACAGATAAAATCCCACTCCTTATGCGCGATCGCAGGCCGTTGATCAACTTGTCCAAATTGCGCAGAAAAAGCCAATCGCCCCTCCAAACACACCTGTTCTAGGCCATTTTTTGGGCTTTGATGGTTAAATCTGATCATTTTCAGACAGAGAGCGTGCAATGCCCCGCCCATACGCGCCAAACGGTTCGGACGTTTTCCCTCTAAATTTTTGCCCGCTTAAGCGCGCAAAACATCAACGCCCGGCAAGGGCTTGCCCTCAAGCCACTCCAAGAACGCGCCGCCTGCGGTGGACACATAGCTGAAACCTTCAGCAACACCGGCATGATTGAGGGCCGACACCGTATCCCCGCCACCCGCTACCGCCAGCAATTTGCCATCCCCGACCAGACGCGCCGCTTCCCGGGCCACCGTCGTGGTGCCGGTGTCAAAAGGAGGGATTTCAAACGCACCAAATGGACCATTCCAAACCAGCGTTTTAGCTGCTGCCAGACGCGCCGCCACCGCAGCGATGGTCACCGGACCAATATCCAAAATCATGTCCTCGGCGCCCACCTCATCCACACTGATCACACGTGTAGCGGCATGCGCCTTAAACTCACCCGCCACGACGCAATCAACCGGCAATACAATGTCACATCCAGCCGCCCGCGCTTTTTCCATGATCGCAGCGGCCGTTGCCACGAGATCATGCTCACACAATGATTTGCCGACCGGCTTGCCAAGAGCGGCCAGAAATGTATTGGCCATGCCGCCCCCAATCGCCAGCACATCAACCTTGCTGACAAGATTGCCCAGCAAATCAAGCTTGGTGGACACTTTCGCCCCACCAACAACCGCCACCAGCGGATGATCGGGCTTTTCCAAAGCCTTCGCCAAGGCTTCAATTTCCGCTTGCATGCACCGCCCCGCACAATGGGGGAGCACATGAGCCAAGCCCTCAGTCGAGGCATGGGCGCGATGCGCTGCCGAAAACGCATCATTGACAAAAAGATCGCCATTAGCGGCCAGAGCTTTGACAAAGTTTGGAGCGTTTTTTTCTTCTTCGGGATGAAAGCGGGTGTTTTCGAGACACAAAATATCACCGGGATTCAGAGCATCCACCGCGGCTTGTGCGACAGGACCAATACAATCAGCGGCAAAGGCCACAGGGCGGCCCAATAATGTTGCCAAAGCCTTGGCCACTGGCGCAAGCGATTGCGACAGATCAACTCCTTTGGGGCGACCAAAATGGGCCAACAAGATTACCTTGCCGCCTTTGGACGCAATTTCTTGAATGGTCGGCACAATACGCTCCAACCGGGTCAGATCGCTGATTGCGCCATGCTCCATCGGCACATTCAAATCAACCCGCACAAGCACGCGCTTGCCGGAAAGGTCTTGGCTGTCGAGAGTGAGAAATTGCGTCATGATGTTTCAAATCCATGTGGCGTGGGGGCGGGACGATGCCGCTCCCTCTTAGGCTGCACCTAAAAGAGATCTACCCTCTTTCTAGCCATATTTTGACCCGCAACACAATCCTCCGCTTGGACAGGGGCGGCCAACAGAAAAGGGGGCCTCAAGCCCCCTTCAAGTCTTTTAAAAGCCCCCTCGCTTCATCCCGCTGCGGCCTTCTTTTCAAGGTTTAGAGATCACACCGGATTAAACCCGGATTGAAACTGGGGGCTCAGCTCTCTTAGAGCAGCTTACCCATCGCTACCGCCGTATCGGACATGCGGTTTGAGAAGCCCCACTCATTGTCATACCAAGACAACACAGACACCAAAGTGCCTTCCATGACCTTGGTTTGATCCATGTGGAAAATCGAAGAATGCGGATCATGATTAAAATCAATCGACACATTATGCGCATTGGTATAGCCCAAAATGCCTTTCAAGGGACCATCTGCCGCCGCCTTGATCGCTGCATTGATTTCATCTTTAGTGGTTGCGCGCTTGGCAAGGAATTTCAGATCAACCACAGAGACATTCGGCGTTGGCACGCGCATAGCGAAACCGTCCAGCTTGCCATTCAGATCGGGCAACACCAGACCCACCGCCTTTGCCGCGCCGGTTGACGTCGGAATCATCGACAAAGCTGCGGCGCGGGCGCGGTATAAATCCTTATGCATCGTATCAAGCGTTGGCTGATCGCCTGTATAAGAATGGATCGTGGTCATCATACCCCGCTCGATACCAATGGCTTCGTGCAGCACTTTGGCAAACGGCGCCAGACAATTGGTGGTGCAAGAGGCATTCGAAACCACCAAATGGTCTTTGGTCAGTTTCGAATGATTGACGCCATAGACCACGGTTAAATCCGCGCCATCTGAAGGTGCAGAAACCAAAACACGTTTGGCACCCGCGGTTAAATGCAAAGAGGCTTTATCCTTAGAGGTAAAAATCCCCGTGCATTCCATGGCAATATCAATGCCCAATTCTTTATGCGGCAATTGGGCCGGATCCTTAACGGCTGTCACCTTGATCGGGCCACGACCGACATCAATCGTATCGCCATTGACTTTCACATCATGCGGAAAGCGGCCATGCACAGAGTCATAGCGCATCAAATGCGCATTGGTTTCGACGGGGCCAAGATCATTAATGCTGACAACGTCAATATCAGTCCGACCGGACTCAATAATGGCACGCAAAATATTACGGCCAATCCGGCCAAAACCATTAATAGCAACACGCAGGGTCATAGTGGCTCTCTCCTCATGAGGCTGGCAGGACAGGACGACCTGTCAGCGTGCTTCAATCAGGCCGGGCCGCTGCGTCTTTTGATCAAGCGGCCGGCCATGCATCTTTAAAAACGCGCTTAGTGCAAGCGCTGCAAAACCTGTTCAACAACAGAGTCAGCCGTCAAACCGAAATGCGCGTAAAGCTCTTTGTATGGGGCACTCGCCCCAAAACCCGTCATTCCAACAAACACACCATCGGACCCGATGATCGCATCCCATCCCATCCGCAAGCCGGCTTCAATCGCCACATTGACTTTGGCATGACCGATGACCTGCAAACGCTGGGCGGCGGGCAAAGCAGCAAATAATTCAAAGCAGGGCACTGAAACAACGCGCGTCGCAATCCCTTTAGCGGTCAGCAAGGCATGCGCCTGTTTAGCAATCTCAATCTCAGAGCCCGACGCAAACAAACTCACCTGCGCCTCTGCGGTCGCTGCTTCGATTTCATAAGCCCCTTGTCCGGTGTGATGAGCGACATCGCCGCCAAACCGCATCTGCGGCAAATTCTGCCGCGTCAAAGCAAGCAAGGTTGGCCCGTCTTGCCGTGACAAAGCAATCTCCCATGCTTCTGCCGTTTCCACCGCATCACAGGGCCGCATCACCAATAAATTAGGAATAGCGCGCAAGGCTGCCAGATGCTCAACGGGCTGATGGGTTGGGCCATCTTCGCCTAAACCAATCGAGTCATGCGTCATGACGTAAATGACCCGCAACCCCATCAAAGCCGCCAGACGAATGGCAGGCCGACAATAATCAGTAAAGACCATGAACGTGGCACCTGCGGGGATCAATCCCCCATGCAGAGCCATGCCATTCATTGCCGCCGCCATTCCATGTTCTCTGATCCCGTAATGCAGATAGGTGCCAGCATAATGGGTGGCTGTCACCGGAGTCGCAGCCTTCACCTTGGTATTATTGGACGGGGTTAAATCGGCTGATCCGGGAACCAGCTCCGGCAGATGGGCAGTGATGACCTCAAGTGCCATTTCCGATGCTTTACGGGTTGCCACTTGCACGGGATTGGCAAAGAGCTCCGCTTTATAAGCACTTAATGCTGAAGCAAAATCCGCCGGCAAGGCGCCAGACATCACGCGCTCAAACACAGCACGCATCGCCGAATCGGAAGCCGCAAGCCGCGCCTGCCATTGGTTCTTCACCGTCTTGCCCGCCGCTCCCACAGCGCGCCACGCGGCGAGAACTTGAGGATCAACCGAAAAGGGTTCAGACGGCACATGCAACGCGGCTTTGGTTGCTGCCAATTCATCCGCGCCTAAAGGTTCGCCATGCACTTTTGACGTTCCCGCTTTTTTAGGAGCGCCATAGCCAATAATCGTCTTGCAAGCGATCAGGCTGGGCCGCTGATCCTGACGCGCCGCTTCAATGGCAGTGGCTAAATCGTCATGATCATGTCCATCGACATGCTGCACATGCCAGCCCGCAGCGGCGAAACGAGCGCCTTGATCAACCGAGTCAGCAATTGACAACGGCCCATCAATCGAAATCCCGTTATCGTCCCACAGCACAACCAGACGGCCAAGCCGCAAATGTCCGGCCAAGGCAATCGCCTCTTGCGAAATGCCTTCCATCAAATCACCGTCTGAGGCCAGAACATAAGTAAAATGATCAACCAGCGCATCGCCGAACCGCGCATTCATCATGCGCTCGGCCAAAGCCATGCCCACAGCAGAAGAAATCCCCTGCCCCAAGGGGCCGGTGGTCATTTCAACGCCGGGCGTGTGCCCATATTCAGGATGGCCCGGCGTCAAAGAATTCATCTGCCGGAAGCTTTTGAGAGCCTCAAGCGTCATGCTTTCCACGCCGACCAGATGCAACAGCGCGTAAAGCAGCATGGATCCATGGCCTGCGGAGAGAATGAAACGATCCCGATCTGGCCACCGCGGATCGGTCGGATCAAACCGCATAAACCGCGTAAATAACACTGTGGCGATATCAGCCGCCCCCAAAGGCAGGCCCGGATGGCCCGATTTGGCCTTTTCAACCCCATCAATCGCCAGAGAACGAATGGCATTGGCCAGTGCCGGGCCTTGATCGCGCATGGTCATGATCAGTTCCTTAGAACAGAGGGCTGAAAGGGGCGGTCCTAATGGCGCCCCTGATATCAGCTAGGCACCGTCTGTCAATGCAGCGGAAG
>CAWUMW010000015.1:0-20450 GCA_963923415.1 uncultured Hyphomicrobiales bacterium
CGAATGATCTGGATGTGCCGATCGGTCAAACCGTCTACACCCCCATGCTCAATCAACGGGGAGGCTTTGAAAGCGATCTCACCATCGCACGATTGGATCATGATCAGTTTATGTTGGTCACCGGCACCGCCCAATCAATCCGTGATCTGGATTGGATGATGCGCCATATCCCCGCCCCTCTCACACAGCTCCAGATCAGCGATATCACAACCCGTTACGCTGTTTTAGCTGTCATGGGGCCCAAGGCACGCGCCCTGCTCAGCCATCTCACCGATGCTGATCTTGCCTCCCATGCCTTTCCATTTGGCCATATCAAACCCATCAGCCTCGGCTATGCGACAGGCTTTGCCTCGCGCCGATCCTATATGGGCGAATTGGGGTGGGAGCTTTATATACCCACTGAATTTGCAGCGCTGGTCTATGATGAACTGCACCGCCATGGCGCGCCCTATGGATTGCGGGATGCGGGCTATTATGCTGTTGATTCACTGCGCCTTGAGAAGGCCTATCGGGCGTGGGGACGCGAATTAACACCCGATATCAATCCCTATGAGGCGGGACTAGGATTTGCGGTCAAACTCAAAAAGCCGATGGATTTTCTCGGGCGTGATGCCTTAATGCGCGCAAAAAACCAACCCCGCTCCCAATCCATTCTCAGCGTGCTCTCGATAAGCCCTGACTGTCCGGCAGCGTGGGGGGGAGAATTATTACTCGCAAACCACACGCCGGTCGGTGAATTAACCTCTGCCGCTTATGGCTATTCCCTCAACGGCGTGATTGCGCTCGCTCTTGTCAAAAGCGCAGAGCCGATTGATCAGGCATGGTTGGATCGCCACACATTTGAAATTGAAATTGCTGGCGACCGCCATCCGGTTCAGGTGAGCTTTAAGGCATTTCATGACCCCGCCCATCATTTCATGCACGCCTAACCCCAAAGTTTCACCCCAAAGTCTCACCCAAGGCCTAACCCAAAGCCAAAACCTAACCCATTGGCAGGCTCAACCTCACGATTGGATTGTTGCCATTTCTCTGTTTGTGTTCATCACGGTTTTGCTGGCTGCCGCCTGTCATGCAGGCTGGAATGCCCTGCTGAAAATCAAGCTCGAACCCTTTCTGGCCATGGTGCTGATTAATGCCGCTGGGGGCTTGATCGGGATTCCGTTTCTGATCTTGTTTGGATTTCCTGATCTCTCCTGCCTGCCTTGGCTTGCGGCCTCTACCGTGCTGCATTTGGGCTATTATTTTGCCCTGACGAATGCCTATCAACGCGCGGATATGGGGCAGGTCTATCCGATTGCGCGGGGATCCGCTCCGCTTCTCACGGGTCTCTTTTCCTTGCTTTGGCTTGAAGAGCCCATGAGCTCGACGGCTCTGGTTGGGATCGGGTGTTTAGGGTTTGGAATTTTTACCATGTCGCTGAAAAGCCGTCATGATCGTGCCCCGATGGATCGACAAGCCCTGCGCTATGCCGCACTCACCGCACTGATGATCTGCGGCTATACAATTGCCGATGGCACAGGCGCCCGACTCTCAAACCATCCGCATGCCTATACTGCGGCCTTGTTTGTGCTGGATGGCGGATGTTTTACACTGGTCGCCGTGTGGATGCGCGGTTTTTATGGATTAAGACCCATTCTCGCTTATACCAAACACGGCTTGCTGGGTGGGGCGATGTCATGCGCGTCTTATGGGATTGCTATTTGGGCGATGACCGTTGCGCCGATTCCTTTGGTTGCAGCGGTACGAGAAACCAGTGTGTTGTTTGGTGCCGCCATTGCGGTTGTTTTTCTCAAAGAACCGTTGCGCTTGAATCGCATTCTTGCGGCTTTCCTGATTGTCTGCGGCTTATATTTCATCCGTCTGGGATAAAAGAGAATGAACAAGCCCTATCGCTTTAATGTCGGCATTGCTTTGTTTAACAAACAAGGATTGGTATTTGTCGGAAAGTCCATATCCGACGGCCCCGAATATGTAATCCCCGGTTATGAATGGCAAATGCCGCAAGGCGGGATTGATCCTCATGAGGATATTGAACAGGCCGCACGCCGCGAATTACGCGAAGAAACCGGCATCTCGGCTGTTTCATTGCTCGCCATCACCCAAGACTGGTGGCGCTATGACTTCCCGCCCTATCAGCCGCAGGGCCATCGTCTGGAACAGTATCAAGGTCAACAACAGCGTTGGGTCGCATTTCGCTTTGAAGGTTGCGACAAGGATATCGATTTGTCAGCAACGGGCGATGATTTTTATCCTGAATTTTCTGATTGGCGGTGGGCCCCCATCACAGAGGTGGTTGCCGGGGTCATGCCCTATAAAAAACAGACTTACCAGCGCTGCGCAGAAGCTTTTGCAGCTTTTGGAATGCCCAAAGCCTAATCCGCTGGACCTGCTGCAATCGCTGCTTCAATCACATCCAGAGCGTGGCTCATCTCGCCTTCGGTCACTGTTAAAGGGGGGGTCAGGGTCAGAACATTGCCCATCGTGGTTTTAAAGGACAGACCAGCATCCATGCAGCGATACATCACGGCTTCAGCGAAATCAGAGGCCGGCTCTTTGCCCTCGCGCGATCGAACCAGTTCAATCCCCAATAACAGACCGCGGCCCCGGCAATCCCCAATCACCGCATGGCGTTGACGCATCTGCTGCATGCGCTCGAGGGCCATCATGCCAAGCCGTGCAGCATTTTCAACCAACCGCTCATCTTCAATAATCTCAATCGTTGTTAAAGCCGCCATCGCCGTGACGGGATTTTTTTCATGCGTATAATGACCAAACGCCCAGTCACGCCCAACATCTAAATCAGGGCGTGTCATAACGGCTGCAATCGGCAACATGCCGCCACCCAGTGCTTTGCCCATTACCAAAATATCCGGCACAACCCCATCATGCTCACAGGCAAACATCTTACCCGTTTTACCGAGACCTGTGGGAATTTCATCAAAGATCAGCAATGTGCCATGCCGATGGCAAGCTTGTTGGACCATCGTCCAAAAGCCAGGTGGCGGCACATAAGGAACAGCACGCGCGGGCTCTGCGACCAAACAGGCAACATCTGTTTCGCGCGACAAAACATAATCAACCATGCGCGCGCAAGCCAAACCACACTGCGCCAAAGGCGGTTGCCCCTGCGCATCTGTGTGATAACCATAGGGGCAATGATAACAGGCAAAGGGGGCAACATGCTCACTGCCCGCAACCATAGGCGCAGCCGGACCAGACCGAAATAAAGTCTCACCCGACAAGGCTGACGCCCCAACACCCGCACCATGAAATGCATCCCAAAACGACAAGGTCTTGTGTCGTTTGGTGGCTGTGCGGGCAATCTTGACCGCAACTTCAACCGCATCTGACCCGCCTGTTGTAAACAGCACTTTCGATAAATCACCGGGGGTAATCGCGGCTAGTTTTTTTGCAAGCGCAACAGAGGTGGTATTGGTGAATCGACGTGGTGAAAAAGGCAAACTGTCCATGGCCGCAAGAACTGCCTGTTTGAGGCGCGGATGGCCATAGCCAATATGATGAACATTATTGCCATGGAAATCCATGTAGCGGCGGCCGCTCATATCTTCGATATAAATGCCTTCGGCTTTGCGGATCCCATTCAAACAAGGCGATGAAACTGATTGATGTAAAAAATAACGCTGGTCTTCATCCAACAAAGTGCGGGTCTCAGCATCAAGCCGATCAGCCTGCCACCGCGCCCGTCTGTTGGTGAGATTGGTATCACTTTCTGATTGCCCAACCGGATGGAGAGAGTCTGATCCTGACATTTAACGCATCCGCCATTTTTGAAGGCGCGACAGCACGAAATGATCGAGCAGAACACAGGTTCCTTTAGCCGTGATGGCCGTTAAAACAATACAGGTTGCCATGCCCGCTGCTGCTGCTGTTGCGCCCGCTTCATCCATATGAACCGTCGCAATCGAGGCCAATTTGGTGGTGGGACCATATAAGAAAATAACCGAGGAAATCGTCGTCATGGCATTAACGAACATATAAACCGCAATGTCCAAAACCGTCGGCATGGAAATGGGCACTGTTACCCGCGCAAAGGTTTGCCAGAACGGGACTTTCAAAGAGGCCGACACCGCTTCAAATTCTGGATCAATCTGTTTGAGCGAAGTGGTGGCGGTGATATGTGAGACCGTATAAAAATGCGCGATGGTGTTCACAACCAAAATGGTCAAAGTGCCATAAAAAATATTAAGCGGATTCCATTTGGCATTCATGAAAAAGACATAGCCAAGGCCTAACACCAATCCCGGCACAGCCATCGGCAGCATGGCCAGAAAATGCGCCGCAGCGCGCAAGCGCGGCAGGTCTTTGACCTTTTCAATCAGATAGGCCCCGGTGAAAATCAACCCTGTGCCTATCACCGCGACCAATCCGGCCATTTTGAGCGAGGTGAAATAAGGTTGCCAACCACCCACATCAAATTCAGAAAATTCATAATTGGCCAAAGTCAGCGATAAATTATAGGGCCAATATTTAATAAACGAGGCCCAAACCGCTGTTCCAAGCATAAGGGTGAGAACCGCACCAATCGCCAGCGTAAAGACCAACAACGCCCCATCCCGAACCGCGCGCGGTTTAGGCGTATAGGGCACGGAGCGGGCTGTGAGCAACGCGACTTGCTTTTTTTGAATCAGACGATCAACAAAAAAAGCCAACACCGCAGGGGCTAACAAGATCAACGCAACAACGGCCCCCATATTGAAATTTTGCTGACCGACAATCTGCTTATAGGTATCGGTGGCCAAGACATTGAATTGCCCGCCAATGACTTTGGGGATGCCAAAATCAGTAATGACCAAAGTGAACACCACAAAGCCCGCACTGATAAGACCATAACGCACGCCCGGAAGCGTGACGGTTAAAAACACCCGCAGACGTGATGTGCCCAAAGCATCGGCAACCTCATAAAGACGACCATCGGCCAAGCGCAAGGCGGTGGCAATAATCATCACCGCATGGGGAAAGCAATAACAGATTTCACCCACCACAATGCCAATCGGACCATAAATTGCATGTCCCCCTAAAACAGATTTTAAAAGACCTTGATTGCCAAATAAATAGATTAATGAAATGGCAGAGAGCAAAGAGGGAGCAAAAATCGGCAGCAAAGAAATGGCCGTCATGACATTTTTATACGGCATGCAAGAACGGGTCAGCGCATAGGCATAAACAAAAGCCAAAGGCACAACACAGCCCGTGGTGATTAAAGCCACCCAGAGACTATTTGTTAAAGCCTGCACCAAGGCAGGGGTTGCAAAATACGTGAAAAAATTATCTAGGCCGATAAACAGTCCTTGGCTGTCTTGGAGGGATTTTGATAACAGCGACCAGAGCGGCAGGGCTATCATGACCAGTAAAGACACTAACAAGCCGATTAATAAAACCAGTGCAACGCTGCGCTCTTTCAAAGCCTGGCTTGATGCCCCGCTCAAGGGCTTGGAAATAGCGACAGACTTGTTCATGCGGTCACGGACACTGTATCGGCAAACACCCGCACGGAGTCCGGCGGCAATTGAGCCAAGAGCTGCGCCCCTTCATGAAGCCCCAAATCCCGCACCACATTGGCTGAAAAATCTGCCAAGAGGCGCATCTGACTTTCTTCAACGATCAAGCTTGCACGGCAGAAGGAGCCAAGAAACTCCATCTCCTCGACCCGCACAGAAAGCGTATTCGGATCATCAGCCGTGATCCCACGCACCCTGACCGCTTCAGGGCGAATGCCTAATTTAACCGTCTGCCCGACACGCAAATGCTGTGCATCGGTGCATTGAAGCGCGTGGCCCTTCACCTCAATCACACCAGCTTGCGCAACAACCCCTTGCAGAAAACTGATCCGGCCCACAAATTCAGCCACAAAGGTTGTTTTGGGATGGGTATAAATTTCCTGCGGTGTGCCGATTTGTTCAATGCCACCTTGATTCATCACCACAATGCGCTCGGCCATCGACAAGGCCTCTTCTTGATCATGGGTCACCATAATGGTGGTGACGCCCAATCGACGCTGCACATGCCGGATCTCTTCCCGTAAACGCAAGCGCACCTGCGCATCCAAGGCTGAGAGTGGTTCATCAAGCAATAACAAACCCGGTGATGTCGCCAAGGCACGCGCCAAAGCGACCCGTTGCTGTTGCCCGCCCGATAATTGGAGAGGATATTTTTTTTCTTGTTCTGCTAATCCCACCAAAGCCAGCATTTCGGTGACCCGTGCTTGGATGGCATCGGGTGCAAGCTTTTGATTGACCAAGCCATAGCCGACATTTTGTGCAATTGTCAGATTGGGAAACAACGCATAGGATTGAAACACAATCCCGAAATCCCGCTCGGCCGGGGGCGCATGCGACACATTGACGCCGCGCATTCTGATTGTACCCGCGCTTTGCGGATCGAGCCCCGCAATGGCCCGCAACAATGTGGTTTTGCCACAGCCCGATGGCCCAAGAAAACACACAAACTCCCCTTGAGCGATCTCAAGATCAATCTGTTTGAGCGCTTGAAATGTGCCAAAGGATTTGCTCAACCCCCGCACGGACAAAAAAGCATCCTCTCCCACGCCACGCTGCTTCAAGGCGCTTGCGCTGTGGTGAGACCCGTCTTGATCACGCAAAAGGTTTGAGTGCATAGGCTGTGCCATTATCTCTATCATTTCACATCAAAGATGCGGGACCTGAGAGAGACCCGCATCTTGATCCGCTCGATTTATCTTGCGCTTTATTTCGGCGCCGCTTTACCTTCATAGCGCTTGGACCATTCTTTCAAGATCCGCTCGCGCTGCTCAGCCATCCAAGCAAAATCATTCTTAGCCATAGCGGATTCAGCAGTCGGCGGATAATTGGCCGGTTTCGCATTCACCTCTGGATGGGCAACAATGGCGTAATATTTTCCATAAAGCTCGCTGGCCGCTTTGCTGGCGAGAATATCAGCAACCTTTTGCGCGGCAGCCATATTCTTGGTACCTTTGACAATGCCAAACGCTTCCATGTCCCAGCCGACCCCTTCTTTCGGGATCACAACTTCAAGCGGTGCGCCGCTGCTCTTTTCTTTCACGCCGCGCATATCCAAAGCAATCCCAGCAACCCGCTCACCTTTCGCAGCTTGCACGCAAGGGGCCGATCCTGAATGGGTATAGACTGCAATATTGTCATGCAGCTTATCCATATAGGCCCAGCCTTTTTCCTCACCCATGATTTGCAACCATGCGGCAATGGTCAAATAGCCCGTACCTGAGGAGGCAGGATGAGGCATAACCACTTTACCTTTATAAGCAGGTTGCAACAAATCATTCCATGACACAGGTGTGGCGATGTTGTCTTTTTTGGCTTCCGCGGTGTTAAAGCAAATCACCCCCAAAAACGCATCCATGCCCGTCCAGGTATAAGGACCATTCCGATCACGATATTCCGCTTTCAATGTATCAGCCCCTTTGGGCTTATACTCAGCCAATAAATCCATCTTCTTGAAGGTGAGCAGGCTGGTTGCAGCCAGACCCACTACGATATCCGCGCGCGGATTGTCTTTTTCGGCGATAAACCGCGACGTGATGACGCCGGTTGAATCGCGCACCCATTCCACTTCCACATCCGGTGCACCGGATTGAATCAAGGTTTTGAACGGAACGAGCTGATCATTTTCAAGTGCTGTGTAAACAGTCAGCTTAGTTTGTGCCTGAGCAAGCCCTGCACCCGCTAGCATGCAAGTTGCGATGGCCCAACGTGTGATCCATTTTGATGTCATATGCTATCCCCCTTTAACTTTTGCAACTATCACGAAATAATCGAAGACAATCTTCCCTATTGCATTTTAAAAACAGTTTGATGACAAGCCCCTTTTTTGGGCTTAAGCGGGCCAAGGCAGAGAATAGGTGCGAATATTCGTAAAGCTTTTCATGGCTTCCTGAACCCCTTCCTTATAACCCAAACCAGAATCCTTGATGCCGCCAAACGGCGACATTTCGATCCGATAGCCTGGAACCTCCCAAATATTGACCGTTCCGACATCCAAATCCCGAATAAATTGGGTCACATAGTCTAACCGATTGGTGCACACACCAGAGGACAGACCATAAGCAGTTGAATTGGAAATACGGACCACTTCATCAATTTGGTTTGGCACACGAATAATCGGGATCACCGGACCAAAACTCTCCTCATGCACCAATTCACAATCATAAGGCACATGATCGACAACAGTGGGGGGAAACAGAGCCCCCGCACGCGGGCTGCCATGCAGCACCACCGCCCCTTTCGAAACCGCATCTTTAACGCGCGCTTCAAAAAGTTTGGCCGCTTGCTCATTGATCACCGTTCCGACATCGGTTGAGGGATCCATCGGATCACCACATTTGATGGCTTTGGCTTTGGCGACCACATGTTTTGCAAAGGCATCAGCCACCGACTCGACAACCAAAATCCGTTTGACCGCTGTGCACCGCTGACCAGAATTCTTGGTCGCGCCTTGCACAGCCAAATCGGCAGCCTTTTCAAGATCAGCATCTTCCATCACGATCAACGGATCATTGCCGCCCAATTCGAGCACAATGCGCCGATAGCCTGCTTTCTCAGCAATATATTTGCCGACCCTGACAGACCCCGTAAAGGTGATTAAATCCGCATCTGGATCGGTGATCATACTATCGCCAATCGTGCGCGGACTGCCGGTGATCACCGACAACATTTCCGGCGGCAATCCCGCCTCATATAACACATCTGCCAACAACAAAGCGGTCAGCGGTGTCAATTCGGTGGGTTTCAAAACCACACGATTATTGGTGGCAATTGCTGGAGCCAATTTGTGGCTCACCATATTCAAGGGATGATTGAAGGGCGTAATAGCCGATATAACGCCCATCAAAGGCACGCGCGTGGTAAAAATTTTACGCTGTTTGCCATTTGGGCTGATATCGCAGGAAAAGGTTTCGCCATCATCCTTGATGCATAATTGGCCCGCAAAAGAATAGACATCATAAGCCCGTGTGGCCTCGTATAGTGAATCTTTCCAGCACAGTCCCGATTCAGCCGTAATCAAAGCGGCGATTTCCTCGCGTCGACTCGACAAAATCTCTGCTGTTCGCAACAAAATCTGCTGGCGCTCATAGCGGCTCAATTTGGGCTTAAAGGCCTTCGCTTTTGCAAAGGCCTCACGCACATGTTCGGGACGCGCTGACGGCACCGTGCCGACAACGCTGTTGTCATAAGGGTTTAAAACCTCAACAACATCATCGGTCGAAACAAGTTTGCCAGCAATCCGCATCGATTCTTTACGAAAAGCAGGTTTTGGATGTGCATGCATGAGCCAATTCCTTTTAGTGCGTCCAATTCAAAGCCGCTGCAAACACATCAAATGTGCGCAGACGATGACCCGCAGGCGGTGTCAGTTGCCGATTAGAAATCATCGGGACTTTTTGTTCGGTTAATCCACCATGCGAGCGCAAAGGCTCGGTTAACCCGGATAAATCATGTTTGGCCGCAGACGTACCCAAGGTTTTGTGGCGCGTGGAAATAACCACCAGATCCCCTAATCGATCCGGCGGCAATTCAAAGGTTGCGCAAGCCTGATCGCGGGTCAGAGCACATTCAACGCCTTCAACCGCTTCGAGCTTTTTGATTAAGTCTGCGCGCTCAACCCCATCGGGGAGATAGACTGTAGCAAAAGAGCCCAGCGCACCATGATGAACGACATAAGGATCGGTAATCGGTAAAATAACCCGCGCGCGCCCAACCCCAACCCATTCATCAAATAACGGCTCCAGATAAAGCACATTCGGGGTCAGATCCGCATGATGCTTGTCATTCATTCCGTGATCAGCCGTTGCGACAACCACACAACCCAGCGCATCCAACTGACCGATATAGCGATCAATCATCGCATAAAAATCATTGGCAATTTTGGACCCCGGCGCCGCTTTATGCTGGATGTAATCGGTGGTGGATAAATACATCAAATCTGGCTTGAATGTTTCAACCAAGCGCACACCCGCGGCAAACACAAATTCAGACAAATCCGCTGAATAAACGTCCGGCACGCCCATGCCGACAAAATCGGTGACGTGATCAATACCATTATCGGCGCGGGTGGCTTTGTCCGCTTTCTCCGATGAAAAAGCAATTGCGCGGCCCGTTGAGTAATCCAATCCATTTGAAAGCAACAAGCGCAACTTATCCTTGGCGGTCACCATCGCAACTTTGTAGCCCGCCTCATGCATCCCCGCCAAAATGGTTGGCGCGCGCATGAATTTGGGATCATTCATCATCACTTCGGTTCCGCTGGACGGATCGTAAAAGAAATTGCCCGCAATCCCATGCACGTTCGGTGGACGTCCCGTGATAATTGAAAGATTATTCGGGTTGGTGAAGCTCGGGATCACACATTCAGCGATAAGATTGGCGCCGTCTTTCATAAAACGCGCCATATGCGGGGCCACACCTGCTGCAATGGCCTGTTCGATATAGCCGGGTTCCGACCCGTCGATACAAATCACAACGGTTGGGGCTTTGGGGGTCTGGTACAAGCGGCCATTAACAGTTATTTCACGCGCGGCAGCATTCGTCATCATATCTTTCCTAATTCATTCGAGCAGATCATTGGGTCGTGACGAGAGGATGATCAGCGATAATGGGATCACATCATCTCAACACGTGATTAAGGGACAATCATTAACTGACAATCGGCAAATTGATGTGCATATCGGCCAATACATCACGAACCGCTGCCACAGCCGACTGCATATCCTTGGGATAAAGCCGGCCAATACAGCCAATTCTAAAACTATCCGCAACGGTTAATTTGCCGGGATAAATCACAAAGCCCCGGTCTTTCAACCCATCATAAAATGTTTGAAAGACAAAGCCTTTATTTTTGGGCATGTGAAACGTGATAATGATTGGAGCCTGCAACGCATCGGGCAGCAGCGTGCGAAAACCTAAAGCCCGCATGCCGTCAACCAATGTGTTGCAATTGTCTTGATAGCGTGCGCCGCGGCCAGTTTGCCCGCCCTCCTCAAAAAATTCAGTGAGCGCTTGATGGAAAGAGACAATCACATGAATCGGTGGCGTGAAGCGATATTGGCCGGTCTTTTCAAAATTCTGCCATTGATCATGTAAATCGAGCACGAGGGTTGTGGCATTCCCTTTAAGGCTTGGCATCAGGGCTTTCCGCGCCAGCACAAAGCCTAAACCGGGCACCCCTTCAATGCATTTATTCGATGAGGCTGCAATGGCATCGGCATGAATGGCCTCCGCATCCAACGGCAAAGCCCCGAAGGCACTCATCGAATCAACCAAATATATTTTGCCGTAGCGTTTCGCGAGGTCACCGATGGCTGCAATTGGGTTAACAATGCCCGAGGTTGTTTCGCAGTGCACAACAAAGAGATGGGTGATCGAGGAATTACGCTTAAGAAGAGCCTCGACTTTTTTCAAATCAGGGGGCGTATCTTCCGGGGTTTCATAGACGACCGAGCGGCGGCGCGCGATATCAAGAATTTTCTTGGCCCGATGCCCATAAGCGCCATTAATGAGCAATAAAACCTTGCCCTTAGGCGGCACAAAGGAGGTTAGCATCGCCTCCACAGCAAAAGTGCCTGAGCCTTGCACAGGCACGGTAACAAAACTGTCTTTGGCATGGGCAATCTGCGGTAAACTTTCTAACACCGTCTGATTAATTTTAAGAAAGGTCGCATCACGCGATCCCCAATCATGCACCATCACCTGCTTGACAGATTGGGATGTCGTCAACGGACCCGGTGTGAGCAATAAAGGATCACCGGTTTCCGATGTAGCGCGGTTAATCTGTGCGCGATTGATATGTGTCTCTGTCATGCCACCCTCAGTCTTGAAGCCTTGGCCATTGATGTGATCTCCACCAGGCCATCAAGCGTCTCTCATGTGTTTGTCTTTTTTGGTTTCTTGCGCGTTTCTTTTACGTTTTCTTGAACGTTTCTTGCATTTTTTTCAAAGACTAGGCCATTCAAACGCCTTTTGTCTACATCCCGCAGGGATAAATCCCTGTAAAAGCCCTCAAATCAAAGGCTTTTAAACAAGAGACTCCCGCACGAATCACGTCAAAGGGGCAGAGCGCATGCGGGCTTTCTGCATCAAGCGCAGGAAACAGCGCTTGATAAAAGCGGTTGGCAAAAGCACAGAAATAGGATTTTCTTGCCAAAGCCGATGGCTCCCTTCTTATTTTGAACCACAAGGTTTCATGACCATGACTGACTTACCCATCATCCGCACGGCTCAAGAGGCCCTTGCTTATGTTCAAAGCCGTGATTTGCCTTATGTGCGCGTTGGCTTGTTTGACGTCGATGGGATTTTCAGAGGCAAATATATCAATCGCGACAAGCTAGAAAGCGCGCTCAGCAAAGGACTTGGTTTTTGCGATGTTGTGGTGGGCTGGGATAGCAATGACCAGCTTTATGACAATGTGCATGTGACAGGCTGGCATACGGGCTATCCTGATGCGCAAGTCAGACTGTTGCCAGAAACCATGCGGCTCCTGCCGATGGAAGATAATCTGCCGCTTTTTTTATGTGAATTTGAAGACAAATGGGAAGACGTGTGCCCACGCGGTGTTTTGCGGCGCGTTCTGAAAAGAGCCGCGGACATGGGATTTGAAGTGAAGGCGGCCGCTGAGTTTGAATTTTTCCTGTTTGAAGAAACCCCCCATTCGGTCCGCGAGAAAAATTATCGCAATTTAAAAAATATCACGCCCGGCTTTTTTGGCTATTCCATGCTACGCAGCTCTGTGCATGCCGATTTTTATCGGGATCTTTTGGATCTTGGTCGGCAAATGAATTTTGAAATCGAGGGCCTGCACACAGAAACGGGACCGGGTGTGCTGGAGGCCGCCATTAAAGTGGATGAAGCGCTAAGCGCTGCTGATAAAGCAAGCCTCTTTAAAACCTACACCAAAGTGCTGGCGCAAAAACGCGGATGGATGGCCTCCTTTATGGCTAAATCCTCGCATGAATGGCCCGGCCAATCTGGGCATTTGCATACTTCACTCACTGACAAAAAATCCGGCAAGGGCCTGTTTTATGATGGGTCAAAACCGCATGATATGTCGGATCTGATGCGCTGGTATGTCGGTGGACAGCAAGCCTTGATGCCTGAGCTTTTGTCTATGGTTGCGTGCACGGTTAATAGCTATTCACGCTTAATACCGGGCTTCTGGGCGCCAACGGACTCCGCATGGGCCGTTGATAATCGCACCACAGCGCTGCGCGTGATCCAAGGGTCAGAAAAGTCGCAACGTGTTGAATATCGCGTTGCAGCTGCTGATATCAATCCTTATATCGCGCTTGCGGCGGCTATCGGTTCGGGCCTATGGGGAATTGAACACCAGATTGATCCGGGCGCGCCGATGACCGGCAATGCCTATGAAGCTAAATTACCTAAATCACGCGCATTGCCGCGTACCTTGTGGGATGCTGCCCAACGCTTGCGGGCCTCTAAAGCTGCAAAGGACCTCTTTGGCGCTGACTTCGTCGCCCATTATGCAGGCACACGCGAATGGGAAGAGCGCGAATTTAGACGCGCGATTACAGATTGGGAGATGCAACGTTATTTTGAAATTATCTAGGGTCAGACCTCAGAGGTCTGACCCTAGCGGCTATCTGTTAAGCTGATTTTAGAGTTGTCATGCGGCTGAAGCCTCTGACAGCCTGCTTGTCTGAAACCTTTACGCTTGAGAGTGCCTCTCATCCAATCCTTGACCTCTCACTCACTTCTTGCTTTCTGAAAGATCAACTCATGCCGGATATTATTTGCCTCTCCCCCATTGATGGCCGCGAATTGGTTCGTCGTCCATCGGCCTCTGCCGCACAGATTGCCACCACTTTGGATAAAGCGCGCAGCGCGCAACGCCAATGGGCCCGCGTGCCTTTACAAGAGCGCATGCGCAAAATCTCCGCTTTTGTTGATGCTATGCTTGCCATGAACCAAGAGGTTGTGCCGGAATTGGCGCAGCAGATGGGTCGCCCGATTAAATGGGGAGGTGAGTTTAAGCCTTTTGAACAACGCGCCCGCGCCATGATCAGCTATGCGCCCAAAGCCTTGGCGCCCATCACCCCCGACCCGCTGGATGGCTTCACGCGATTTATGGAAAAAACTCCTGTCGGCGTGGTTCTGGTGATTGCACCTTGGAATTATCCTTATCTGACAGCCGTTAATTCCGTCGTGCCGGCCTTGGTGGCAGGCAATGCTGTCATTCTCAAACATGCGGCACAGACCTTGCTCGTGGGTGAGCGCTTTGCCCGCGCAATGCAATCCGCCGACTTGCCGGAGGGCTTATTTACCAATTTGGTTCTGACCCATGATGATACAGCGCAGCTTTTGTCTTCAGGCTCAGTTAATCATGCCAATTTCACGGGCTCTGTTGCGGGCGGTAAAGCCATTGAACGCTCTGCAGCCGGTACGTTTACGACATTAGGGCTTGAACTGGGCGGCAAAGATCCCGCTTATGTCCGCGCAGACGCTCACTTAACGCATGCGATTGAAAATCTGGTGGATGGAAGTTTTTTCAACTCCGGGCAATGCTGCTGTGGCATAGAACGGATTTATGTGCATGAAAAACTCTATTCAGATTTTGTCGACGGCTTTGTCGCCCTCACCAAAAGCTATCAGCTCGGCAATCCGCTGGAGGAAGCCACGACGCTTGGCCCAATGGCAACCCTGAGGGGAGCAAATGTGGTGCGCGCGCAAATCCGCGATGCTGTCGCACAAGGCGCTGTAACGCATATTGATCCAAAACTGTTTCCGCGTGATAGCGGACAAGACAACTATGTGATGCCGCAAGTTCTCACACAGGTTGATCATACAATGACGCTGATGCGGGAAGAAAATTTTGGCCCCGTGGTTGGCATTATGAAGGTTAAGTCAGATGAAGAGGCCATCACCTTAATGAATGACAGCCCCTATGGACTGACCGCCGCTTTCTGGACGCAAGATGAAGACGCAGCCCGCACGTTAGGCCAGCGCCTTGAAACCGGCACTGTTTTTATGAACCGCTGCGATTATCTTGATCCGGCGCTCGCTTGGACAGGCGTCAAAGATACAGGACGTGGTGTCAGCCTGTCAGAAATCGGCTATGATATGCTCACACGGCTGAAAAGCTTCCATCTGCGACAGATCTAGCACCATCGCTTGTTCCAAACTCCTGCCTGTCTTCTAATCCTGCACCGAAATCCTGCAACGAAAATGAGTTGACCATGCGCAAATCTCCCTCCGCTAATTGGAATTATCCGACCAGTGTCCGGTTTGGTGCCGGACGGATCGCTGAATTGCCGAAGCTGTGCCAATCCCATGGCTTCAAACATCCGCTTGTTGTTACCGATCCCTTTCTGGCCACCCAACCCATGACCCATGCGATGCTGGATCAATTGCGCGCGGCCCATATTCCCGTTGCGGTTTTTTCTGATATCCGCCCCAATCCCGTTGATTCCAATATCGAGGCAGGATTGAAAGTGTTGAAAGCTGGCCAACATGACAGCGTCATCGCATTTGGCGGCGGCTCTGCCCTTGATGCTGGCAAAGTGATTGCCTTTATGGCTGGGCAAACACGGCCCATGTGGGATTTCGAAGATGTGGGGGATTGGTGGACACGCGCCGATGCCAACGGGATTGCGCCAGTGATCGCGGTTCCAACCACAGCCGGCACGGGATCGGAAGTCGGACGGGCGGGCGTGATTACACAAGAAGCCACCCATACCAAAAAGGTAATTTTCCATCCCGGCATGATGCCGAAAGTTACACTCTGTGATCCTGCTTTAACGGTTGGCATGCCGCCAAAAATTACCGTTGGCACAGGCATGGACGCCCTCGCCCATTGCCTTGAAGCCTATTGCGCGCCCTTTTATCACCCTATGGGAGATGGGATCGCGGTTGAAGGCATGCGCCTGGTCAAAGACAATCTGATCCGTGCCTTTCAAGATGGCACCGATCTGGAAGCACGCGCGCATATGATGTCAGCTGCCGCCATGGGTGCAACGGCTTTTCAAAAAGGGTTGGGCGCTATTCATGCGCTCTCTCATCCGGTCGGCGCACTTCATGATACGCATCACGGCATGACCAATGCGGTGTTTATGCCCTATGTTTTGCAATTTAATCGTACGGCCATTGAAGAAAAAATCTGCCGTCTTGCGGCCTATCTCGGATTGAAAGCTGATTTTGATGCGTTCATGACATGGGTGTTGGAGTTGCGGGTTCAACTGCAGGTGCCGCATAGTTTGCAAGCCTTTGGTGTTGAACCCACCCATTTTGATCAAATGAGCAAAATGGCACCGCTCGATCCAACCGCCGGCGGCAATCCTGTGGCTCTCGATGAACAGGCTGCCAAACATCTTTATGAAGCTGCCTATCATGGCAAGTTATAACGCATCTGAAAACAGCATTGCTGTCGTCTTTGGTGCGAGCGGCGGGATAGGGAGCGCATTGGCGCGTGCTTTGCGCGCCGATGCCCGCTTTGCACAGGTGCTTTGCTATAGCCGGCAGACCACACCAGCCTTTGATCTTTTAAACGAGGACAGCCTGCGCGTAATCGCGCAACAAGCGGCAAGCCATGGCGCGATCAGACTTGCGATTGATGCCACGGGATTTTTGCATGATGCGGATCAAAAACCCGAAAAGAGCATCAAACAGCTCTCCGCGGCCGCGCTGGCGCGCGCTTTTGCCCTCAATGCCACGGGTCCGGCTTTATTGATGAAACATCTGTTGCCGTTGATGCCGCGCGAGGGCAAGGCTGTGTTTGCCTCTTTATCAGCGCGGGTTGGAAGCATTGCCGACAATCAACTCGGTGGCTGGTATGCCTATCGTGCCTCCAAAGCTGCCTTGAACCAATTGATTAAAACAGCAGCGATTGAAAGCGCCCGACGCAATCAAGACCTCGTGTGTTTGGCTCTTCATCCGGGAACAGTGGCAACCCGCTTGTCAGAACCCTTTGCCGCGCAAGGATTGCATATCCACACCCCCGATGAGGCCGCCCGCCATCTGCTCGCTGTCATTGATCAGCTCGGGCCGGACGCAAATGGTGGTTTCTATGATTGGCGCGGTCACGCTATAGCGTGGTAACTCATGAGCCTAGTTCGATTACAGGGGATCTTATGACAAAAATGCGCCGAAAGGCCGACCTCCCGGAAAAAATCTGTGTGACCTGTAAGAAGCCCTTCACCTGGCGAAAAAAATGGGCCAAAGACTGGGAGCATGTCAAATATTGCTCTGAACGTTGCCGTCGCTCGACTTCAGCTTAAGACGTGCTCCCGGCTTAAAAATTATTTTGGTTTAAACCTTGCCTCCCATCGCCCCCATCCCGTTTCCACACGCCCTTGATCCGCCATGAAAACGTTAAGAATTATTTTAGGGGACCAATTATCAACGGAGCTTGCGAGCCTTGAAACGCTCGACCCCGCGCATGACATCGTGCTGATGATGGAAGTGATGCAGGAATGCACGCTTGTTCCCCATCATAAACAAAAAATCGTGATGATCTTGTCTGCGATGCGGCATTTTGCCCAATCGTTACGCCAATCAGGGTGTCAGGTTGATTACATCACGCTGGATGCGCCAGACAATGAGGGGCATTTCACCGGTGAAATGATCAAGGCTGTGCAGCGTCACAAGCCAGAGCGTGTGCTCATCACCGCACCCTCAGAATGGCGCGTGCTGCGCATGGTCGAAACTTGGCCCTCCTTATGTCCCTGTCCAGTCGACATCCTCGAAGACACCCGCTTTTTTGCCACACCAGAGCGCTTTGCGCGATGGGCCAAAGGGCGGCGTCAATGGCGCATGGAATATTTCTACCGCGAGATGCGGGTCGAACATCATATTTTAATGGAACAGGACCAGCCGATCGGCGGGCAATGGAATTATGACCAAGACAATCGCAAAGCCCTGCCCGCTCAGGCGGTGTTGCCAGCCCGTAAACGCTTTACGCCCGACCAGATCACCGCAGACGTCATCAAGCTTGTTGATCAGCTCTGCCCCGATCACTTTGGTAGGCTGGAGGAATTTGGCTGGCCTGTAACCCATGACGAGGCCCTCGCTGCGCTTGAGGATTTCATCACCCATGCGCTGCCACACTTTGGTGACTACCAAGATGCAATGGCGTTTAATCATGCTTTTTTGTTTCACTCGCTCTTAGCGCCTGCCCTGAATATTGGCTTGCTGACACCACGCCTACTCTGCCAAAAAGCGCAAGAGGCCTATCACAGCGGACACGCTCCTTTAAATGCGGTGGAAGGTTTTATCCGGCAAATTCTCGGCTGGCGTGAATATATCCGCGGAATTTATTGGCTCTTGATGCCAGCCTATGGCGCGGTCAATCATTTGAACGCAAACCGCCCATTACCCGATTTTTATTGGACCGGCGACACCAAAATGGCCTGCTTAAAAGCCAGCATTGATGCCACCCGCCGCCATGCCTATGCCCACCACATTCAGCGCTTGATGATTACCGGTAATTTTGCACTTTTGAGTGGCATTGCACCGCAGGAGGTTGAGCGCTGGTATTTGATGGTTTATGCGGATGCGTTCGAATGGGTTGAAATGCCCAATACGCTGGGCATGGCGCTATATGCGGATGGCGGTCGGCTCGCCTCCAAGCCCTATGCCGCCTCTGGCGCCTATATCAATAAAATGTCAGATTATTGCCAACATTGCGCCTATCAGGTGAAACAAAAATCTGGGCCCGAAGCCTGCCCCTTTAATTATCTTTATTGGGCTTTCTTGATCCGCAACAAACAGACCCTGGCTGGGAATCCGCGCCTTGCCATGCCTTATAAAACGCTGTCCAAATGGTCTGAGGACCAACAAGCGGCTCTCTTGCAAGAGGCCGAACAGTTTCTAGATGGTCTTAGCTCAAGCGCTGTTGAGACCTGAACGGATCTAGGGTCAGACTTCATTAATGAGGTCTGACCCTAGTCAGACGATGTGGGCGTTGTCTCCGCCATTTGGATCACCACCACACCCGCAATCAAAATCACCACACCGACCAAACGGGTTAAAGTCAAAGGACGTACCGCCGCACCAAACAAACCCCAATGATCAATCACCACCGAAGACATCATCTGCGCTGAAACAGCCATCATAATAAAATGCGCCACGCCCATGCGAGGCGCCAATAATGTGGCACTCAGCACATAAAACCCGACAATCAATCCGCCGATGAAGTGAACCGGTTCAGCCGCTTGCAAGGCAGAGAGATGCAATGGCACGCGCCCCCAAATGAATGCAGCCACACTGAAGACGAGAAAGGCAATCGCAAAGAGTATCAAGACAGCATAAAGCGGATCGCCCAAACTTCTGCCCAATTTACCATTCACAACAGCCATAACCGGAATAAAGGCGCCAGCTAAGGCTGCCCAAATCAAATACCGCCCCTCATCCATTGCCTGACCCTTCCCATGTCTCACAGTCCGCCATTATCTTTAAACAAAACAGAACAGGCCGCACATCCTGCATTTTTTAAAACCCATCGCTTTTTCTGCTGCGCGGGCACAAGCAAGGACACCCCACGCGGGTGTTTTTCTTATTGAAAATCAATATATTACAAGACGATGAACGGTTGAGGGTGGGTTAAAAGAGAGAGAATCAGAGGCGGATTTTTTTCGTTTCAGAGATTCGCAATTTATAAATTTTTCAAATCACATGATTTCATCCTTTTCGAAAATCCAGAATCGGATGCTTATTTTTCAAGTCATCTTTTTAATGCAGATCATCTTTTTTTAATGTTTGGGTTGGCCATGAAACAATTTGCACCGCGCACGCATCACCAAAAACGGCCCATAACTTCGATGCGGGTCACCAAGCCGCTCAGCAAAAAAGCGCTGGCAACGGCCAAAGACCAAGTGCACACCCAAATCATTGCTTTTATGGATTTCTACCAGCAGGACATTTTGCGCAAGCTGTTAACCGATTTGCCGAACCAGCCTTTGACACCAGCCTGCTTAGTCGAGCCCGCACTCTCGCAAGACAGCGACAGTGAACACACCACATCACTGCCTGCCCAAGCCAAAAGCAATCGGGCTCGCTTGCATAAAATCTGGCTGGCCATGAAACCAAGCTTTAAGCCAAAAATTGTTTACTAAAACGACAGGGGATTGAAGCGCTCGCATTGTCATATCAATTTGAGCCTTAATCGCACCATCACGCGTTTCATAGGAGCTTATCCATTTCATCGCGTACGCCACCTGCTCTCTTGCCCGAAACCCGCCAACGGGTCCATGAGAGCTTTCTCAAACAACAGGCTATGGTGCTCATTCAAGCGCAATTGCCTGTGATTGAGCATGGATATACCGAAATTCATTTACCGCATTGGCCCGGCATTGAACAACAACATGGATTTATTCATGGCGGTGTCGTGGGCATGATTGCTGACTCCGCCGCTGGCTATGCTGCGATGACGGTTGCCCCGCCGCAGGCCACTGTGCTCACCGTCGAATATAAAAT
>CAWUMW010000016.1:0-20108 GCA_963923415.1 uncultured Hyphomicrobiales bacterium
GAGAAATAGAACAAGCCCGCCAAGACGATCAAGAACAGGATCACCCGGAACCCGGTCTCCTTGCGCTGCTCCAATTTGGGCTCAGCAGCCCACATCAGGAAGGCTGAGACATCCTTGGAATATTGCGCCACGGTTTCGGGCGCCTGCGGACGTCCATCCGCTCCTTTGGGATAGTCAACCTGACCATCATTCAAAGGCTTCGGCATCGCAATCACATTGCCCGGGAAATAGGTATTGTAATGCTTGCCAGCAGGCACTTCGACCCCATGGGTATCGTCGCTATAGCCTTGCAACACGGCGGTAATATAATCCACCCCATGCTCCTGATATTGCGTCAGCATATCAACCAGAAACAGCGGGAACCCGCGCGAATAAGACCGCGCTTTGGCGATCACTGAGAAATCAGGCGGGATAGCGCCCCCATTGGCCGCAGCTGCCGCTTGCTTGTTGGGGAATGGCGAAGGCCAGCGATCCGCCGGGCGTCCATCCCGTTCAAACATATCCCCCGCATCATTGGGGCCGTCTTTGACTTTGTAGGTGGCCGCTAAGGCCTTAACCTGACCATCCGTAAAGCCCGGTCCGCCTGCCTGTGACAGATTGCGGAACGACACCAAATTCATCGAATGGCAGCTTGCGCACACCTCACGATAAACTTTGAAGCCGCGTTGCAATTGCGTCTTGTCATAGGTGCCGAACGGACCTGCAAAGCTCCATTCATTGCGCGGAGGCAGCGGCGTATCATGGCTGCCCTCTGCTTGGACTGCACCACTGAGAAAGCCGGAGACCAAAATGGCTGCGGCAATGACCTTGAACCGTTTCATGATCTATGTCCTCGATCTGTTGCCAATCAACCCTGACTCTGCGGTGCGGAAGCAGCTTTCGCCGCCATAGCCGAACCGGAGCCCGACGGTCCCAAAACGGCTTCGGCAATCGAGGCCGGAACAGGTTGGGTCCGCTCGATCTTTCCGAGCAAAGGCAGAATAATGATGAAGTAAGCGAAATAATAACCGGTGCACAGACGCGAGGCGACCACATAAAGACCTTCCGGCGGCTTCGCACCGAGCCATCCCAACACAATCGTATTGGCAATGAACAGCCAGAAAAACACCCGGAACGCCGGACGATAAGCCCCTGAACGCACCTTGGATGTATCGAGCCACGGCAAAAACACCAGAATGGCAATCGAACCAAACATCGCTAACACGCCCAGCAATTTATCGGGAACAGCGCGCAAAATCGCATAGAACGGCAGGAAATACCATTCAGGCACGATATGGGCTGGCGTGACAGCCGGATTGGCCTCGATGTAATTGTCCGCATGGCCCAGATAGTTGGGAATGTAGAAGGTGAACCATGAGAAGAAAATCACGAAGCACACCACCGCAAATGCATCCTTCACCGTAAAGTAAGGATGGAAAGGCAAGGTGTCTTTATCGCTCTTCTTTTCAATGCCCGCAGGATTATTGGATCCCGGCACATGCAACGCCCAGATATGCAGCACGACAACGCCCGCAATCATAAAGGGCAGCAGATAGTGCAGCGAGAAGAAGCGGTTTAACGTCGCATTGCCAACCGAATAGCCGCCCCACAAATAGGTCACGATGGTTTCGCCAACGCCCGGCAGCGCCGAGAACAAATTGGTGATCACGGTGGCGCCCCAGAAGCTCATTTGGCCCCATGGCAACACATAGCCCATAAAGGCCGTCGCCATCATCAGCAAGAAGATGATCACGCCCAAAATCCACAACACTTCGCGTGGCTCTTTGTAAGACCCGTAATAGAGGCCGCGGGCAATATGCACATAGACGGCGACGAAAAACATCGACGCGCCATTGGCATGCAGATAACGCAGCATCCAGCCATAATTCACATCGCGCATGATCTGCTCGACCGAATTAAAGGCCAGATCGACATGGGCGGCGTAATGCATCGCCAACACCACACCGGTCAAAATTTGCGACACCAGCATGAAAGCCAGAATACCGCCGAAGGTCCAATAATAATTCAGGTTGCGTGGGTTCGGAAACACCACGAACGATGAATGAATGAGGCCCATAATCGGCAGGCGGCTTTCGAACCAGCGACCGATGGCACTCTTGGGAACGTAGCTTGAATGTCCACTCATGGTTTTAATCCGTCATTCTCGTCAGATCATATGGCGAAAGAAAGCTCTCAAAAGAGCCTCAACCAATACGGATCTTGCTATCTGAAACAAATTCGTAAGGAGGCAGCGGCAGATTGGTTGGCGCTGGTCCTTGGCGGATACGGCCCGACGTATCGAACACCGAACCATGGCAGGGACACAGCCATCCTTTATAGGATCCGTCATTGCCGAGCGGCACGCAACCCAGATGGGTGCAGTTGCCATAAACGATCAGATATTGGGACTTGCCGGTTTTCACGCGAGCCGAATCGGGCTCGGGATCACGCAGACTGGCCACATCGGTCTCTTGCGCCGCTTTGATTTCAGCCGCTGTCCGGTGGCGGACGAAAATCAGTTTGCCGCGCCAGAACAATTTGACAATTTGTCCTTCAGCAACAGGCGATAGGTCGAACTCGACCGGCGCGCCAGCCGCAATAGTTTCGGCGTCAGGAGCCATTTGACTAATAAACGGCCAGATCGCAGCCGCGCCTGCTAAAGCGCCTGCGGCTCCCGTCGCAATGAAAAGAAAATCTCGCCGTGTTGGCTCGACAGCGGTTGTGGCCACGTCAGTAATCCTCGCGTTCTCAACCGGGCAGCGCGGCGTAAATGCGGTGCCGGGCAAAGTTTCGTTCAGTCGGTTCTTTTTTCCAGTCGGTGCTTTTTTCATCAAAAAAGCACCCTCCATGACCAAAAGCCAATGGGCGGCGAAAAAAGTCCCGCGGCGGCGTGTTTCGCATGGCTATGACGGCTTGTCTATAGTTCGGAATGCGAATATTCCGCATTTTAGCCACAATTTCTGTCCGCCGTCCCAAGGAATTTTCCGTGCCCCCCCCTTTAGCCCTCGCCCTTTACGAACCGGATATTCCCCAAAACGCCGGAACTTTGATGCGATTTGGCGCCTGTATGGGGATTCCTGTGCATTTAATCGAGCCTGCTGGCTTTCCCACCAGCGATAAGGCGTTTTTACGGGCTGGAATGGATTATTTACAGGCGGTCACCATAATCCGGCATATCTCCTTTGCCCGATTTGAAATCTACCGCCGGGCCCAAGGGCATCGGCTTGTTCTGGCCACAACCAAAGCCGCCCAGCCTTATTATCAGGCTAGTTTCCAAGCCGGTGATATCATCATGATGGGGCGCGAAAGCGCCGGCGTTCCTGATGCCGTGCACCAAATCGCCGATCTGCGAATCACCGTCCCCTTGCGCCCGACCCTGCGCTCGCTCAATGTGGCGGTCGCTGCCGCTATGATTACGGGTGAAGCCCTCCGACAAATCGGCGCTTTTCCCGATCCAACCTCCGCTCTTTAACCGCCCCGCCCTCCGAAGGACCACGCCCCATGCTGGAAACACGCAAAAACAAAGCCCAGAGCTGGTTTGCTGATCTTCAAAACCAAATTTGCAGCGTGCTAGAGGGATTAGAGGCTGAGGCCTCAGGCCCATTTGCCGATCAAGCCCAACAGCCCGGCCATTTTGTCCGCACCCCATGGGCGCGCCAAGATCACGCCACCGGCCAACCGGGGGGTGGGGGCACTATGGCGATGATGACGGGCCGGGTCTTTGAAAAAGTGGGCGTGCATTTTTCCGCCGTATTCGGTGAGTTTGCGCCAGAATTTCGAGCCCAAATTCCCGGGGCCGCCGATGATCCTCGATTTTTTGCCACGGGCCTGTCCCTGATTGCCCATCCGTGGAATCCGCATGTGCCCACCGTGCATATGAATACGCGGTTTGTGGTGACCACCAAAACATGGTTTGGCGGCGGTGCGGATTTAACGCCGATGCTACAGGCGCGCCGCCAACAAACCGACCCCGATGCACAAGCCTTTCATGCAGCGCTTCAATCTGTGTGCCTGCGCCATCCTGCCAGCGCCGATTACCCCAAATTCAAAACCTGGTGTGATGAGTATTTTTACCTCAAACACCGGCAAGAACCACGCGGCATTGGTGGCATTTTTTATGATTATCTAGACCGAGAAGATTGGGAGGCCGATTTTGCGTTTACGCAAGATGTCGGCCGGCAATTCAGTCAGATCTATCCAGACATTGTACGCGCCAACTGGCAGAAACCTTGGACAGAGGCCGAGCGCGAGGCCCAACAAATCCAGCGTGGTCGCTATGTCGAATTTAATTTGCTCTATGATCGTGGCACCTTGTTTGGTCTCAAAACAGGGGGCAATGTCGACTCGATCCTCTCTTCCATGCCCCCCAGCGTCCGCTGGCCCTAACCGCAACGCCCCCCTGATCTCAAAGTAAGATGGCCCCCAACACCCCTCCTGCGCAGATGCGCCCCTCACCGGATCTGAACGCGCTGAGCCGTCTGCTTTCAGCCCAGCCTGCGCAACACAGGCCGCTTGAATCATGGAACCCGCCGGATTGCGGGAGGATGGATTTGACCATCAAAGCGGATGGGACATGGCTTTATGCGGGAAGCCCGATTACCCGCGCCCCTTTGGTGAACCTGTTCGCCTCCGTGTTATGGCGCGAAGAGGATCGTTATTTTCTGAAAACGCCGGTTGAAAAAATTGAAATCACGGTCGAGGATTTGCCGCTCTTTGCCGTTGAACTGCAGGTGGTTACCGAACAAGGCGACACCCAATTGGTGTTTCGCACGTCCACCGAGGATGTGGTCATCGCAGGCCCCGATCATGCGCTTGTGATGACCCAACGCACAGACGGCCAAGCACTACCGGCTTTGCATATCCGCCGTGGCCTCTATGCACGCGTCACCCGCTCGGTCTATTATCAACTGGTCGCACAAGGCGAAACCCAAATGGATGACGGCATCCTGTGGTTTGGCTTACGTTCGAAAGGATGTTTTTTTCCGATGATTGAGGCCGATGCGCTTGACTAAACATGCCCCGCTTTCGCCCCCTTCCGCAACACGGCTTCAACGGCCCGTTGCTGTGTCGCGTCCTGATTTTGCCCATCGGCTGGCCGAGCGTTTGACGCTAACCCCGCCTGAGACAGAATTTGATCCCAAGCATTTTCCGCGCCTCGGGGATCATAATCTGGCCCCTTTGATGGCCTCTCCCGATCCGCGCAGTCACCGTCCAGCCGCGGTGTTGGTGGGGCTGGTTGAAGAGCCCGGCGGATACAATGTGTTATTGACCAAGCGGGCTGCTAATCTGCGCACCCATTCCGGCCAAATTGCCTTTCCCGGTGGCAAGATCGACCCTGAGGATGACAGTGCGGTGGCCGCTGCTTTGCGCGAAGCCAAAGAGGAGGTTGGACTCGAGGAGCACTTTGTCACGCCGATCGGCTATCTCGATCCTTACCTCTCAGGCACCGGCTATCGCATCTTACCGGTTGTCGCCACCATTCGGCGCGGCTTCACCTTGATCCCCGATCCATCGGAAGTGGAAAGCGTGTTTGAAGTGCCCCTCGATTTTTTAATGGATCCGTCTCATCACGCCCGCCATACGCGTGAATTACGGGGCGCTTGGCGCACCTATCATGCCATGCCCTATCAGGATCATTACATCTGGGGGGTCACCGCTGGTATTTTGAAAAATCTCTATGAGCGGATGGCCTGACAGCCGCATCTGTTTCGCGTCTTGACCTGAGCGCCGTTTCCGGCCAACCGTGGAGACACAAGCCAAGAGGTTGTCTGCACCCGATGCGTGTCCTGATTGAAGAACTGCTATTGTTTCTCCTGCCCAGCCTGTGCTTTGCGCTGTTTCTCTGGCTGCGCCAGCACGATCCGCGGCATCGGGTCCATTGGAACGGCAAAGCCATTGCGCTTTTTACCGCCGGTTTGCTATTGGCCGCCGCCTCTTTTCTCTATCAAGGCCTGAATGCACCACGTGAGAACGGGGTCTATATTCCCGCCCATACGGAAAAAGGGCACTTCGTGCCGGGTCGGTTTGAATGAGTGGGGATGAGAAGGGCCGTGACGCAGCATGGCCGATAGCCGATCTTACGGCAGCTGAACAGCAGCGTTTGCAGGCCGTCACCCAAAGACCGGCGGTGCAAGCCTTGCTGGCCCTGCTCAACGACACACAGGCCCGTACGCTGGTCGTAGGGGGGGCCGTGCGCAATGCCTTGTTGGGGCGTCCGGTTGCTGATCTGGATTTTGCAACCAGCTTGACCCCGCACGCGGTGCAAGCCCGCGCTCACGCCGCAGGCCTTAAAACCATTCCGACAGGGATTGAGCATGGCACAATTACCCTGCTCAGCCATGGCCAAGCCTTTGAGATCACCACCTTACGTCAAGACATCGCCACTGATGGTCGCCGCGCTACAATTGCCTATAGCAGCTCCTTTGCTGAGGATGCGGCGCGGCGGGATTTTTCGATGAATGCACTTTACGCCGATCATAACGCCACCTTGTTTGATCCGGTTGGCGGTTTGGCGGATTTACGGCAGGGACGCTTGCGCTTTATCGGCGATGCGGCAACTCGAATCCGCGAGGATTATTTGCGTATCTTGCGGTTTTTCCGCTTTTACGCCGATTATGCACACGGCCCGATGGATCAACCGGGACTACAGGCCTGCATCACCCTCAAAGACGGCATGCGGACCCTGTCGCGCGAGCGGATCGGTCAGGAATGGCTCAAACTGCTGATGGCGCGGCGCGCAGCCGAAACCATCGCCCACATGCACACACACGGCCTGCTCGATCTGATCCTGCCCTCTGCCGCCGATCCTGCCGGTCTTGACCGCCTGCTGGCCCTCGATCCGCACGCCGATGCGATGACCCGTCTGTTCGTTTTACTGCGGCCTTCAGACCCTCCCTTTGCCGCTTTGCAAACCAGTTTGCGGCTGTCCAATGCGCAAGCCCGATATCTCGGAGCACTCGCTCATGCCCTGCAGCAGATACCGAGTTTGGCGCAGGCCCACCAAAGCCAGCCCGCTTGGCTGGCCCGCTGGGCCTTTCGTCACGGTGGCGCCATCGCCCGCACGGCACTCACCGTCTGGGCTGCGCTGCATGAGCGCGAAGCGGCTGACTGGATGGCCCTGCGTCCCCGCCTTGAGAGCTTGCCTGAACGCTCTCCTTTTTCTGGCGCCGATTTGCTGGCGCAGGGACTGCGCGCCGGCCCCGATCTAGGTCAAGCTCTTGAAAATCTTAATGATTTATGGATCGATGCGGGCTGTCCCACCGACCCGGCCCTGCATCAGCACCTTGTGGCGCGGGTGATATCCGCTGATCCGCATTAAGCACAATCGGGATTAACTCCCGCCGCCCGGCAACAAAGACTCCCCTTTTGCCCCCGCTGCGCCTAAAATCCCGCGATCAAAAGCTCTTGCAAAGGACAAAGGCGGGGATGATCGCCAAACAATCCTATCGGCCGGTTGATCTGGCCCGGCGGCTGGCCCGGCGGCGCGATGATGCGACCCCTTCACAGGCTGGTCTTGGCCTGCTGGATCAATGGCGCCGTGAAACCTTTACCCTGCCCCGGCAAGAGGCGCGTGAAAAAGCCAAAGAATGGTTTTCGCGTTTTCCCAAAGCCGCCTATATGACAGAAATCGAATGGTGGCAGGAGCGCGAGGACGGATTGATTGAATTCACCATGCGTCGCCTGCCGAGCGCCGATTAAGCGATCACGCCCCACGCTTTTTATGGGTATGACCTGACAAAAGCGATTGCCAGTCCGCCTGGATCTCTTCATTGTTCAAGGTGATAGAGTGACCCTTTCGCACCCGGACCCCACGCTTATGCCTGCTTCGCACGACTCTTTCGGCCCCACATCGTTCGGCCACACGGATCATCCGAGCGCGCCTTCTTCCCCGACACCCGCTTTGCACGGCATGGAGCCTGAGCAAGCCATTGCTTTGCTGGGCAGTGTCCGGGCGTCCATCGGGCAAAAAATATTTGGGCAGGAGCAAGTCATTGATCAGACTTTGATCACTCTTTTAGCGGGCGGTCATGGGCTGATTGTTGGCGTACCCGGATTGGCCAAAACCCGGCTTGTCGAAACGCTGGGCCATGTTCTGGGTTTGCAAACCCAACGCATTCAATTTACGCCAGATCTCATGCCATCTGATATTCTTGGCAGTGAAATTTTGGATGAGGATGCGGAGCGCAAACGCCATTTCCGTTTTGTCAAAGGCCCGGTCTTCACGCAATTGCTGATGGCGGATGAGATCAACCGCGCCAGTCCGCGAACCCAATCCGCTTTGCTGCAAAGCATGCAAGAACATCATGTCACGATCGCCGGACACACCCACCACCTGCCGCGCCCGTTCCATGTTTTGGCAACCCAAAATCCGGTCGAGCAAGAGGGGACCTATCCCTTGCCCGAAGCGCAGCTTGATCGCTTTCTCCTCCAAATCGACATCACCTATCCCGATGCCGCCACGGAACGAAAAATCCTTTTGGAAACCACTTCTCATCGGGAGGCGCAAGCCAGCACAGTCCTGCATGCGGGCAGCCTGATGGCCATTCAAACTCTGATCCGGCGCATGCCGGTCGGAGAAGACGTCGTCACGGCCATTTTAGATCTGGTGCGTCACGCGCGTCCGGGTGAAGGACGCAGCGAGATCACCGATCATCTGGCATGGGGCCCGGGGCCCCGCGCAGGACAGGCTTTGATGCTGGCGGTGCGGGCGCGCGCTTTGTTGGAAGGGCGTTTCGCGCCTTCGATTGATGATGTCATCGCGCTGGCGCGTCCGGTGTTGCAACATCGCATGGCCCTCAATTTTACGGCCCGCGCCGATCATGTCACCTTGCCCATGCTGATTGACCGGCTGACCGAACGTCTGTCTTGATCGCCATGGCGCTGTCTCGCTCGCACCCCCAAGCACCAACCGCCCCCCCTTCTGCCTCTCTGTCTCAGGCGGCCTATGCGCTGGCCAGCCAATTACCACGGCTCACCTTGCAAGCCCGACAGGTAGCCCGCTCCGTCCATTTGGGAACCCATGGACGGCGGCGTGCTGGCAGTGGCGAAAATTTTTGGCAGTTCCGCTCCTTTGTGGCGGGGGAAGCAGCTCATCATATTGACTGGCGACGCTCAGCCCGCGATGCAACGCTTTATGTGCGCGAACGCGAATGGGAAACCACGCATACCGTATGGCTGTGGTTTGACCAAAGCCCATCGATGCAGTTCCGCTCAGCTTGGGCGCAGGATGAAAAATTTCATCACGGTTTGATCTTGGGTCTAGCTGCGGCGGATGTGTTGATGCGCAGTGGTGAGCAGATCGGACTCTGGCAAACCCACACGGCCAGTCGTCACCCTCACATCATCGATCACTTGGCTTTGATGCTCCTGCACACCGCCGATCCGAGCGCCGAAATCCCGAACTTGCAGCCCTTGGGTCGTTTTCATGATTTGATCGTGATCACGGATGGCCTGTCACCCCTGCCCCAATGGCAGCAACGCATCAAGGATCTGTCAGTGACAGGCGGGCGCGGCCATCTTGTTGTAATCCGCGATCCTGCTGAACAAACACTGCCTTATGAAGGTCATTACCGGTTACACGCCACAGAAAGCGAAGCCCGGCTTGAGATTGGCGATATCAAAGCCTTTCGTGCCCGCTATCAAGAACGCATAGGGGCGCATGACCAAGGCTTGCAAACATTGTGCGC
Source organism: uncultured Hyphomicrobiales bacterium (assembly GCA_963923415.1). Lineage (GTDB taxonomy): Bacteria > Pseudomonadota > Alphaproteobacteria > Rhizobiales > Beijerinckiaceae > CAIYZJ01. The sequence continues at coordinate 9,666 of CAWUMW010000016.1, forward strand.
CCAACATCATTGGATGTTTCATCAACACGCGACCGATAAACCGCTTCCTGCTGTTTTGCTGGCCTTGGTGCAAAATCTCCTGCAACGTCCGCATCACCATCCGATCCACGGCTAAGGGCAACAGGGATGGGCGCGCTTGTCTTCACATATCCGCTTCTTCTGCTGGCTTTGTTGGGCCTGCCGATCTTATGGCTATTGATCCGCATCACCCCACCCCAAGCCCATATCCTGTTCTTTCCTCCGCTTCGCCTGATCCTTGATTTGGATCCCGAACAGCATGTGCCCGCCCGCTCCCCATGGTGGCTCACTGTGTTGCGCCTGCTGATCGCAGCCCTGACTATCAGTGCTGCGGCTGGCCCGCTCTGGCAACAGCATGATCCGCAGCACACAATCGGCCATCGCCCCTTGCTGATCCTGTTTGATGATGGATGGGCGAGCGCCGCAGACTGGCCGCAACGCCTCACTGTGACAGAAGCGCTGATGAGCCGTGCCGCTGACCACCACCAACCTGTCGCCTTGGTGGCCTTTTCAAATCCCCCCCAACCCCGCATGTGGGGTGCGTCAAGCCTTGCAATCGCGCAACTGAAAACACTCAGCCCCGTTGCCTTCACCCCTGATCGCACCAGTCATGTCAGCACCATCATGACGCTCGCCGCCGCCCAACCCGACTGCGACATTGTGTTTGTCAGCGATGGCCTGCAGGTCACACACGCCACCACAGCCGAACCGGATTTTCTCAAAAACTTGAAGAGCCAACTTGGCCCCCACCCCTTCACCCTGATCCAGCCGGATCACAGCCTGTGGGCGCTCAAAGGGCGGCAAGATACCAATACGCATTTGGTGATGGATTTAGTGCGCGCGACCGCCGGACATGCACTGGCGCTTGATGTCGTTCTGCGTGATAGCAAAGAGCGGGTTTTGGGTCGCAAGGCCGTGATGCTTGATGCGGCCCTCACCCACACCCACGTCGAACTAGCGGTGCCGCTTGAAGTGCGCCGTGACATTGCCAAAATCACGCTTGAAAACCAAGATCATGCAGGCGCGGTCTGGCTCTCCGACAGCGCACAAAATCGCAAACGGGTTGCCTTAATCAGCGAAAGCGCTGCTGAAAGCGGCACCCCCTTATTGTCCCCCCTGACCTATCTGACCCGTGCTTTGTCACCTGATGCAGAGCTCAGACAATCGCGCCTCGGCACGGTCGCAGCCATCACAGCTTTGCTGGACGAAAATCCATCCGCCTTCATTTTAGCTGACAGTGGGCAATTGCCCGATCAAACCCATCGCCAACTCAAAGCCTATATGGACAAAGGCGGGGTCGTGGTGCGCTTTGCTAGCCCCTCTCTGGCGATGGCCAATGATCCATTGGTGCCCGTGCCTCTGCGGCGGGGTGGCCGTTTGCTCGGGGGCAGCCTGTCATGGGAGACACCGCGCACACTGGCCCCTTTTGACAACACCAGTCCCTTTGCCGATTTGACAATCCCTGCGGATCTGCGCGTTCATCGACAAATTCTGGCTGAGCCGAGCACCGATTTAAGCACCAAGGTCTGGGCACATCTTGATGATGGCACGCCCATCATCACCGCAGACCGACAGGGCAAAGGCTGGCTGATTTTGTTTCATGTGTCTGCGGAAACCAGCTGGTCGAACCTGCCTTTGTCTGGCCTATTTGTGTCTCTGTTACAAAAAATCCTCGCGCTGAGCGATCCTGCGCTGCAATCAACACTTGCGCAGACTGGACTTGCGCAGACTGGCGCGTCTGGCTCACCCGCATCCTTGCAAGAGATTGCCTATCCCCCTTTGCGGATTTTAGATGGCTATGGACGATGGGCCGCAAAGACAGACAGCGCTCTGCCTCTTGATCCAAAAACCGCCTTGCTTGCCTCGCGCTCTCATCCGGCAGGTTTTTATGGTCCAGCTGATGCACCGCATGCGCTCAACAGTCTGTCAGCCGACAGCATCGTGCTGCCTCTTAAAAGCAGCGGCTTAGACATTCAACACCTGTCACTAGCCACGCCACAGCCCTTCGATCTGCGCCCTTGGCTTTTTGGCTTGGTTTTGGTGTTTTTTATTTGCGATGCTCTGGCCATCGTGATGATGCAAGGGGGACTTTCTCGCCCCAATCGCAGCGCCCTCATTCTGCTGATCGGTTTTGCCTATGGCATGGCAAGTCCGTCCTCCACCCTCGCTGCTTCTTTCAGTGACAAAGATCGGGACTCGGCGCTGGCCACCCGTCTGGCTTATGTCATCACAGGCAATCCGGTGGTGGATGATTTATCACGGCTTGGCCTTACCGAATTGTCCGCCTTCTTGTCCGCGCGCACCGCGCTTGAACCCTCAGCACCTGTGGGCATCAATCCGGCCCAAGATGAGCTTGGCGTCTATCCTTTGATCTATTGGCCCATGTTGGCGACACAAAACACGCCTCCCCCCTCGACTCTGGCGCGCATCGACGCCTATATGAAAAACGGTGGCACGTTGATTTTTGACACCCGCGATGCAGGGCTGCAAACCAGCCGCGGCACGCCAACCGCAGAAACAAAAGCCTTACAGGCGATTTTGTCACAAATGGCGATCCCGCCGCTTGAACCTATTCCGCCGCAGCACGTGCTGTTAAAAACCTTTTTCCTGCTTGAGACATTTCCCGGGCGCTATACGACCGGGCGAACATTTGTGGAGAGTGTCGCCAAAGAGGAAGGCGCAACACTCTCACCCCGCAATGGCGATGGCGTCTCCTCGGTGATTATTACCAGCAATGATTGGGCAGCGGCATGGGCGGCAACCCAGAATGAGGCTGGTCTCTCGCTCCTCAATCCGACCATGGCCCGCCAAAGAGAAATGGCGCTGCGCGGTGGCGCCAATATCGTCATGTATGTCTTAACGGGTAATTACAAAAGCGATCAGGTGCATGTGCCCGCTCTGCTGGAACGGATGGGGCGCTGATCATGCCGCAGGTGGTTTTTTCACCCCTTTTACCGCTGTCCATCACGCTGGCCCTGCTGCTTGTGCTCAGTCTGGCAACCGCTTTGGTGTTTTATAAAGGCTTGGCTGGCCGCTGGTATCGCGCGCTGGCCGCTCTTGTCCTTGCGGCGGTTTTGTTTGATCCGCAATTGGTGTTTGAAGACCGTGAGCGTATTTCAGAAACTGTGTTGATCATTGTAGATCGCTCCGCATCTCAAAAGCTTGATCATCGTCAACAACAAACCGATGCCACCCTTGCCGCGCTCAAAGACAAGCTCGCCCAACTGCCGCAGCTTGATATTCGAATCCGTGAAGTCAGCGACCGCGACAATCATGGTACGATGCTGTTTGATGCCTTAGACAGCCTGCTCACCGATGTGCCTGCCGATCGCGTCGCGGGCGCTTTTATGATCACCGATGGACAGGTCCATGATGTACCCACCCGTCCGGACCGCTTGGCCCTTAAAGCCCCTTTGCATGTCTTGATTACCGGACATGAGAAAGAACACGATCGGCGGCTGGTGCTATTGGATACGCCGCGCTTTGGTTTGGTCGGCAAAGAGCAAATCATCCGTTTCCGCATCGAAGAAACAGGGGGCGAGGCCAAGCCCATTCGGGCCGTGGTGCGACGCGATGGCACGGTGATTGCCGAGGGACGATTACGGGCTCAGGAAGACATCAAGCTGCCTGTCGCCATCGATCACGCCGGACCCAATGTGTTTGAAATTGAAATCGAAGCCACAGCCACCGAACTGACCGCCGCCAATAATCGCGTGGTGGTCACGATGGAGGGAATTCGCGAAGCGCTCAAAGTCTTGCTGGTTTCTGGGCAACCCCATATTGGCGAGCGGGTTTGGCGCAATCTGCTCAAAGCCGATCAAAGTGTTGATCTGGTTCATTTCACCATTTTGCGCCCACCAGAAAAGCAAGATGGCACGCCGCTCAATGAACTCTCGCTCATCGCTTTTCCAACGCGTGATTTGTTTGAAACACGCGTCAATCAATTTGATCTGATTATTTTTGACCGCTATTCGCATCTTTCAATTTTACCCGCGGTTTATCTGAGCAATATTGTCCGACATGTGCGTGAAGGCGGGGCTTTGCTGGTCGCTGCAGGCCCTGAATTTAAGGGCCGCCAAGGTCTGGCCAATGGGCCGTTAGCCGCCATCCTGCCAGCCGAACCAACAGGCACAGTGCTGGAGAGACCTTTCGTGCCGCGCCCGAACCTCTTGGGGCAACGCCATCCGGTGACGCGCGCGCTGGCAGGCAACGCCAATGATCCTCCCGATTGGGCCGCTTGGTTGCGATTGATCGAAGCGCGGGCCAAGCAGGGCGCAACGGTGATGGAGGATGATCAAGGCCATCCGGTATTGATGCTGGCGCATGAAGGTAAGGGACGGGTGGCGTTGTTATTGTCTGATCATATCTGGATCTGGGCGCGGCAAATTCAACAAGGGGGCCCTTATCTCGACCTGCTCAAACCGATTGTGCATTGGTTGATGAAAGAGCCGGATCTCGAAGAAGAGGCCTTGCGGGCGCGCGTCCAAGCGGGTCGACTGACCATCGAGCGGCAAACATTAGCTGATAAGGTTGATCCCGTCCTTCTCACCAGTCCGACAGGGACTCAGCAAAGCATCACGCTTGAGCCCACCAAAGCCGGACTGTGGCAAGCCACCGTGACAGTGCCCGAATGGGGGCTTTATCACCTCAAGCAAGGCGCTCTCACGGCCTTTGCCCCGGTTGGCCCAGCCAATCCGAAAGAACTGGCACAGGTCATCTCCACACCCAGCGTTTTAGAACCGATGGCCCATGCCACGGGAGGAGGGACGCGGCGCATCAGCAGCAATGATCCCACCCAAATCCATCTCCCGGCTGTGATCAGACAGGCTCAAGGCCCGCATTATGCGGGTGAGGATTATATGGCACTCAAAGACAATCAAAGCACCCGCCTGAAAGCGGTGACCATTCAACCGCTGTTTAGCGGCCTGTCTGGCTTGGTGCTTGTGCTGATCAGTCTGGTGCTGGCTTGGTGGGCGGAAGGGGGCTTTGCGCGTCCATCTCGCAGCAAAATGCGCCCCTAGAAAACGCGTCCCTAAACGACGCGTCCTAAATAAAGCCTGACCGATCAACACCCCTTTGGCTTAAGGTTTGGCAGAGGAGGTCTGACCCTAAAGACTGGCGGTCAAAAGACCACTCATCGGCGCCAAGGCACCCTCGTGTAATTCCAGCACCAGAAAACGCTGCGGATCGACCGGACCGGGCATGCTGACCGCGTGCGGCGGTACGGTTTTAAAGCCAAAGCGCGTGTAATAAGGCAAGTCACCCACCAGAAACACCAATTGATGCCCATCGGCTTTGGCTTGTTGCAAGGCCATATCCATCAAGCGCGATCCAATACCGCGATCGGAAAAAGCAGGCTCAACCGCCAAGGGACCGAGGATCAGGGCTTTCACCCCACCCGCTTGCACCGCATTCAAGCGCACCGAGCCAACCAGCATTGTGCCGACCTGCGCGATGAAACACAAAGACGGGATCGGCGGAACGCCCTCACGCAACCGATAGGCTGTGCGGGCATAGCGGCCGGGACCAAAGGCGCGCTCATGCAACCGCTCAATGGCGGCCGCATCGGACGGCTCTTCATGCCGTAAGACCAAAGGAAGATCTGTCATGGGATAAGACTCGTGCTGCTGGAGAGGAGGATTCGATCAACAATCCGCTCTGATGCAAAGCTTGGCATCAAACGGGCTCAGTTCCTGTCCTGTTGTCGTCGCAGCAACATGTCATTCATCCGTGGTTCGGCCCGCGGGCCGCTCTTGTGGTATTCTCTTGTCGTATTCTCTTGCCGTGTTAAGGGGCCGAAACACTGCGCCCCTTCAGCATGACGCAGGCTTTAACACAAGCTTACGCCCACGACAACTCCAACCCGTTTGACCCTTCACCCTTACCACGTCGGGCTTGGTGGATGCCCATGCAAGATTTCCAACAAGCGGCGCTGATGCCCATAAGCGAGGTCTTTTGGCAAATCATCGAGCGGAAAAAACCGCACTTCGGCAATTTCTCGATCCGGCAAGCGCGGTCCCAACGCCTTAAACTGGCGGATCACAAACAGCCCGACATGATCCCGACGGCTCGCATGGCCATTAAAAAATAAGCCATGCCAATGCGGCGGAGCGGTGATCTCCAGCGCCGCCTCTTCGCGCAACTCACGCGCCAGCGCCTCATAGCAGCTTTCCCCCGTTTCCACGCCCCCACCGGGAAAATACCAGCCCGGCACATAGGTATGGCGCACCAACAACACCCGATCCTGTGCATCAAGCACCACCGCCCGCACCCCGAGCGTCAGCGGGCGTGTGATCAAAAATCCCAGATGAAAAATCCACCGCAGCACCCGGCGTCCCCAGCTGAGCGGACGGGGGATCTCATGCATGGATGCAGACGCGTCCGAAGGAAGGGTTAGAGGAAAGTCTGGAGGAATAGTTGAAGGATCGGGCACACGACTCTCCTTTTAAAGCGCTGCTCTTCAAACACCTATGGGCCCTGCCGAGCCGATCATGCGCACCTGAGCGCTTGTCGCCACGCTTGGCGGGAAATGGAGTGCGGGTCAAGAACCATGGGGCAAGCGGAATGGCCCAACCCCTCAGATCAATTCACCTCGTATCGAGGCGCTGGAAAGCCCCACCACCCTCCGCCCCCTGCTTTGTCTTATTTTTTTCTTGCCCTTTGCTCAAATCACTTTAGAAACATTCAAAACTAACCACCCCGCCTGTCAGGATGTTTGTCGATGGCCCAGCTTGCCTTTTCCGATCTGACCGAGAAAGAAATTCTTGCCCTTGCGATTGGCGGGGAAGAAGAAGATTCACGCATCTATCAACATTTTGCTGATCAGTTGCGCGCCGATTATCCAGCCTCCGCCGCTATTTTTGACGCAATGGCGATTGAAGAGCGCGGACATCGCGATTGGCTTTATGACGCCTATCGGGAGCGGTTTGGCGAGCATCTGCCGCCGATTGTGCGCGAGGATGTCAAAGGCTTTCTCAAGCGGCGCCCCCTGTGGCTGACCCAAACCATGAGTCTTGACCAAATGCGCCACATGGCCGCGATCATGGAACTGCAAGCCGCACAATTTTATGAAAAATCAGCCGCCCGGTGCACCGATCTCGGCGTGCGTGCTTTATTGATCCGGTTAGCGGAGGTCGAACGCGGCCACGAAAAACAAGCCGAACAGCTTCTTGACGCGCATGCGCAAAGCGATGCCTCTGAGGAGGAGAACGCCACGCGCCACCGTATGTTCGTGCTGCAATATGTGCAGCCGGGCTTAGCGGGTTTGATGGATGGCTCAGTCTCGACCTTAGCACCGATCTTTGCCGCCGCCTTTGCCACGCATAATAATTGGGACACGTTTCTGGTTGGCCTTGCGGCCTCGATTGGTGCCGGGATCAGCATGGGCTTTGCCGAAGCCTTGTCCGATGACGGATCCATGACGGGACGCGGTACGCCTTGGATGCGCGGTCTGATCTGCGGTGTCATGACAACGCTCGGGGGCATTGGCCATACATTGCCTTATCTGGTGCCTGATTCCATTCCCAATGCCTTTTTGATTGCCACCGGCTTGGCTTCGCTGATTGTTTTGATTGAATTATGGGCCATTGCTTGGATTAGGGCGCGCTATATGGATACGCCCTTTTTACAGGCCGTCTTTCAAGTGGTGTTGGGGGGCGTCTTGGTGTTTATTACGGGCATTCTGATCGGCAGTTCCTAAACCAAGGCAAACCGCCATGTTTACGCTTGCGCATCTGTCTGATCTGCATTTGGGGCCGTTGCCGAAACTGCGACTCCATCAACTCATCAACAAGCGACTGACCGGCGTGTTGAACTGGCATCGCCAGCGCGGTGACAGTCAGTCGATGGACATGCTTGAGAGGCTGTGCGCGCATCTCAAACAGCACAATCCTAGCCATATCGCTGTGACGGGCGATATAACCAATCTGGGCTTGAAATCGGAATTCGAGCGCGCCCGCTCTTTTTTGCAAAGATTAGGCCCCAGCGAGAACGTCAGCTTTGTTCCGGGCAATCACGATGCCTATTTGGGAGAAAGCCGTCATTTTTTAGAGACCCAATTGGCCTCCTTCATGACCAATGATAACGGGCAATTTGAGGGCTTTCCCTATGTGCGCTTACGCGGGGCCATCGCTCTGATCGGTATCTCCTCTGCGATCCCAACGGCTCCCTTACTCGCCAGCGGAGCCCTTGGTCGTCATCAACGACACAATCTGCGTCGCATTCTTTTATTTTTAAAACAGCAAAATCTGGCCCGCGTCCTGTTGATCCACCATCCCCCGCATCACAAAGGCGCCAGCCTCACCCGCCGCTTGCGCGATGCCGCCGCTTTAACAAATCTTTTGGCCGAGACGGGCGCTGAACTGATTTTACACGGTCATAATCATACGCATGAAGTCGCGCATCTGAAAGGACCAAACGGCCCGATTCCGGTATGGGGGGCCCCCTCTGCCTCCGCAGCGGGCCGTTCCAATCACCGTGCAGGGTATCACTTGTTTGAATTTGATATGACGGAAACAGGCATTGCCATCACCGCGCGCGTGTTTATGTGTGACGCATCTGGCGATATCGCCGATAGTGGCCCTCTGCCCCTTTAAGAGAGCGCGCCGATCCAAAAATAGTGAAGCAAATTTATGATCGAAGCGCGCATGTCTTCCTGCACAAATCTGACTGCCCGCGCCTTGGCTTAAAAATGTGCCTTGGCTTAAAAATGCGCCTTGCCAAACGCAACGAGTCTTTCGCTGATCAATTGCGGATCAAGAACAATCACACCGGCCTGCCACCAATCCCGCATAAAAACCGCAAACACGCCCAAAATCACACCGGCCACAACCAGTGTGATCAAATCAGACAGGCTAAAATTATGGTGTGACATATCCATCTTATTCCGTCCGTCTTGATCGGATCTCATGAGGATCTGATCCGGTTCAGCAACGCCAAAGCCACTGCATATTTAACAAATTTATACCAGTCCTCAAGCCTTTACCTGATTCGTTGGCGATCGTCGCCTCATGCTCAACATCGTAACGTCCCCACCTCTTTTCTTCTGCACCCGGAGAGACTAACATAGGAGCCTTGAGGGAGACACGGATGCCGCATCATCAAGACGACCAGCCAGAAAGCCTGCAAGAACAACAAATTCGTGTTCGGCAAACTCTTTTGGGACTGATTGCCGTTTTGGTTTTGCTGGGCGCGTGCTGGTATGTCGTGATTGAATTAAATCGCAGCGCCAAATTGCAAACCTGCATCGAGCAAGGGCGCCGTAATTGCGTCGAACCCAGTTTTGTCTTGGGCGGCCCGCGTCAATAAGAGCGTGATTGAACGGGCTCATGGCAGGGTGATTTTTTAAGACGGACCGCGTCCGCGCAAAGGCCGTTCTTCCATGATCATTAAAAAACAAAAGGCCAGAAAAAATCCACCCGCAGCCATCAAAAACATCGATTGAAAACGATCCGCTGTCACCAATTCACGCAAATGCGGATTAGAGCCGCCTTCGAGTGGGCCCGCAGCCGAAGAGAATAAAATCGCTGCAAACAATGTCACAATCAACGCCCCACCCAATTGCCTGAAAAAATTCATAGCCCCTGTCGTGGTCCCCAATTGATGCGGAGCGACAGCATTTTGAATCGCAACGGTTGTCACAGGTAACAACGTGCCAAGCCCCAGACTGACGCAACCCAATAAAGATTCAAACATCATGAACGACATCGACCCACTCCATAGGGCCAATGAAACCATCGCCAAAGATGCCACCACCAAACCGGTTTTGGGCAATAGCGTGTAACGGCGTAAATGCAGCATCACACGGCCTGATGTTGTGGCGCCAATCACTGTGCCGACCATCAAAGGGATCAGAGCACGCCCCGATTGTTCGGCGTTCAAATGCAAAATGGTTTCGAAATAAACCGGCATATAAATATTCAAACCGATATAAGTGCCCATTCCAAAACAGGCTGCCAGCATGCCTGTACGCACAACCTGATTGCCTAACACATCAAGCGGGATCAAAGGCTCTTCCGCCAAGCGCAGACGTAAGGCAAAGCCCGCCCATAACACCAGCGACAGGCCAAACAATCCTGCAACATCCCATTGCAGCCAATGGCCGCTCTGCCCGGCATAACTTAGGCCCAGCATCAAAGAAATGGTTGCCCCCGTCATTAAGACAGCGCCCCCGATATCAAGCTTATGATGCCGATCATGACGCGGCAATTTGCGTAAAGCACGACGTGACATTGCAAAAGCCAGAATGCCCAAAGGCAGATTGATCCAGAAAATCAGCGACCAATGCACATATTCAGTCAGCACGCCGCCGAGCAACGGCCCCGTCAAACTCGACAGCATAAACACGCCCGCTATATAGACCTGATAGCGGCCACGCTCACGCGGCGCTACCACATCGGCAATAATAGTTTGCGCCAAAGAAATCAG
>CAWUMW010000017.1:0-18710 GCA_963923415.1 uncultured Hyphomicrobiales bacterium
GCGGCTTCAGCCGCCTTTGACCCCTTGCGTATTGACATAAAGCGCATAAAGCGCATGGCCGCAGGCCATAAATAAACGGTTGCGATGTGGCCCACCAAAACACACATTGGCGCAGCGTTCGGGCAAAGCAATGCGGCCAATTGTGTCGCCTGACGGATTAAAAACCATCACCCCGTCAAGTTCCGGGCTGCCCATACCCCACCCTGCCCAAATATTACCGTCTACATCGCAGCGCATGCCGTCGGGTGTGCCATTGGGCCCCGCATCAACAAACACCCGATCTTTGCCTAAGTGGTCGCCGCCCTTTACTTCAAAAACCCGAATGCGCCGATGCGGTTGGGAGCGTGATTCAACGACATAAAGCAGGCTCTCATCGGGAGAGAAACACAGGCCATTCGGCCCCTCGATCCCGTCTGCGACGACACGCAAAGCCCCGGTCTGCGGATCGATGCGATAGACACAAGCCGGCAATTCTTGCTCGGCCTTCACGCCCTCATAATTTGATTGGATCCCGAAGGGCGGATCAGTAAACCAAATGCTGCCATCCGACTTGACCACAACATCATTGGGCGAGTTTAAACGCTTGCCTTCGAACCGATCTGCCAAAATGGTTTGCGTGCCATCATATTCGGTGCGGGTGACTTGTCGGCCGACATGTTCGCAGGTGATTAACCGACCTTGTCGATCGCGCGTATTCCCATTGGCCATCCGGGAGCTTTGACGGAAGATGCTGGTTTGGCCTGAACATTCATCCCAACGCAAGATACGGTCATTGGGAATATCACTCCACAGCAGATAGCGTCCATCGCCAAACCAGACCGGACCTTCTCCCCATCGCGTCCCCGTATAAAGCTGTTCGACGCCAGCAGAAAAAACGCGGTATTGTAAAAAGCTGGGGTCTAAGATTTTGATAGAGGGATCGGGATAGTGTTCATTGGGAATGAAAGACGTCATCAGCTACGGTCCTTAAGGCGAAAACACTTTGGCAGGATCACAGAATCCCGTCAGCGCCATTGTGGGGTGCGGGCATAAAGGGATGCAAGGGGTGTCTTGACTTTTTTCAAGGCAGAGATCGGCTGGAATGCAGTTTTCAGGTTTTTTCTGTGATTTGCAGGTCGCTTTGATGCGCATGCGGGATCAGCGCAGCAGACTTGCCGCAATCTTTGCTTGGTCTTTATGAAAAATCTGCCATAAAGGACCGCTATTAAAAATCAAAAGCATTGATCGGGAGACAGAACATGCCACAGGCCCAAAAAATTGCATTGGTGACAGGAGCAGGCTCAGGTGTTGGGCGGGCCTGCGCTTTGGCTTTGGCGGCGGAAGGCTATCAGGTGGTGGTGACAGGTCGTCGGGCTGATGCATTGGCAGGCACTGTTGATCTAGCCAGGGGGCTGAAAGGGGCTTGCCATGCCATGCCGTGCGATGTGAGCGATGCGGCGCAGGTTGAGGCGCTGTTTGCAAAACTTAAAGCGCAATTTGGTCGTCTGGATGTGGTGTTTAATAATGCCGGTGTTGGAACACCGCGCACCACTTTGCTGGAAGATCTTGATGTGAAAGACTGGCAGCGGGTTGTCAATACCAATCTGTCTGCGGCCTTTTATTGCACACAACAGGCCTTTCACATGATGAAAGCACAAACGCCGCAGGGCGGGCGTATCATCAATAATGGATCGGTGTCGGCGCAGTCGCCCCGTCCTAATTCTGCACCCTATACGGCCACCAAACATGCGATCACCGGTTTGACGAAATCAACCTCATTGGATGGGCGCAAATATAATATTGCCTGCGGCCAAATTGATATTGGCAATGCGGCTTCTGATTTGACGGCATCGATGCAAACCGGTGTTCCGCAAGCGAACGGAACTTTGGCTCCCGAGCCGGTGATGGATGTCACGCATGTTGCGCGGGCGCTTGTCTATATGGCCAGTCTGCCTTTGGATGCCAATGTGCAAACCATTACGGTCATGGCGACAAAAATGCCGCTGGTGGGACGTGGTTAAGCTTTGGTGATCAGCTTTTTAGATAGGATGCTCTGCGCCTGCAGGCGTGCAAAAAGACAGGTGATATGATGGATGTGATCAAGCCGCGTGGACGGTTATTTTTTGCTAATCCGGGTCCGACTAATATTCCAGACAGTGTGTTGAAAGCGGTTGCGCAGCATACGGTGGATTTCAATGATCCTGGCTTTGTGGAGATTTATCATCGCTGTTTTGCGGGTGTGAAAACCATCTTGGGCACCAAAGGGCATTTGTTTTTTTATGCGGGATCTGGCCATGCGGCGTGGGAAGCCAGTTTGGTGAATTTGTTTTCACCCGCCGACCGGATTTTGATTGTTGAGACGGGACATTTTTCTGAGAGCTGGGGGCGGATGGCGAGCGCGTTGGGACTTGAGGTCGAGACGCTGGCTTGCACGTGGAATCAGGGACCAGATGTTGCGGCGATAGAAGCAGCGCTGCGGGCCGATCAGGCGCATCGCATTAAAGGTGTCTGCGTCGTTCACAATGAAACCTCAACGGGGATGTGTGTGTCCTTGCCGGATGTGCGCAAGGCGATTGATGCGGCCCGCCATCCTGCGTTGTTTTTGGTTGATACAATTTCCTCGCTTGGTTCGCTTGATATGCGGATGGATGAATGGGGGATTGATTGTGCTGTTGGGGGCGGTCAAAAAGGGTTGATGCTCCCCACGGGCCTGTCTTTCACCGGTCTGTCAGACAAAGCAATGCAGGCCCATGCGTCATCCACTTTGCCGAAACATTATTTTAATTGGACGACGATGTTGGCGCGGCCTCATAAAAGCTTTTTGGGTACAGTGCCGGTTCATTTATTTTTTGGATTGCAAGAGTCCTTGCGTCTGATCCTTGAGGATGAAGGACTGGCGCATGTGCTGGCCCGCCATAGCCGGTTAGCCAAGGCAACGCGCGCCGCGGTTAAGCACTGGTCTGGCAATCAAGGGCCAACATTGTTTTGCCAAAACCCGAACCGTTTTTCCGATAGTGTGACGGCAGTACACATGCCAGACGGCTTTAACGGCGATGCGGTGCGCAAAACAGCGCAAGAGCGCTTTAATGTCTCTTTAGGTGGTGGCTTAAGCCGATTGGCGGGTCAGGTGTTTCGGATCGGCCATATGGGGGATTTGAACGAGCCGATGTTGATTGGCACATTGGGCGTTGTTGAAATGGCCTTGCAGATCAATGCTGTGCCCCATGCCGCAGGTGGGGTGCAGGCAGCCCTTGAGAGTTTAACAGCTTAAACCGCGGCGTGATGGGCTGCTTGTCAAATAGGCAAGGCTCGTCTTAAACTCAACGCGGCCTATACGATCAGTGATATCGATGCGGGGTGCTGCATGTGCCCGGACTCGATATCGATCAAACATCATCGACCAAACAAACCGCCTGTTGATCAGATCAAGGCGGTTTAAAATGATAAACAGGGGGAAGATCTATGCATGTGAAACGGATTTGCCACATGGTGGCTTTGGCTTTGACGGTTGCCTTTTCAAGTTGGGGTGCGCCGGTTCAAGCCCAGCAGACGTTGAAAGTGGGATCGACGCCGACCGGGATTCCCTTTACCTTTCTGGATACAAAAACCAATACGATCCAAGGCATCATGGTGGATATTGTCACTGAGGCAGGCAAGCGGGCCGGATTTCAGGTACAAATCGAGCCTATGCAATTTTCGACTTTGATCGCGGCACTGACCAGCAACAAGATCGATCTGATTTCGGCGGCTATGTATATTACGCCTGTGCGCAAAGAACAGATCGATTTTTCTGATCCCATCTATACCTATGGGGAAGGGCTGATTGTTTCCAAGAAAGACACCAAAGATTATGTCTCCTTTGATGACATGAAGGGCTTTGCCGTTGGTGCGCAGGTTGGCACAGCCTATGTTGAGCCGCTTAAAAAAGCTTTTGGTGATGTCAAAGTCTATGACACCATTCCCGATATTTTGCGCGATGTGAATGCAGGCCGTCTGCAAGCTGGCTTTGCTGACTATCCCATTGCCGCTTACAATATCCAGCAGGGTAATTTCCCTGATGCGCGCGTTGTTAAAAGCTATAAGCCAACGATGGCCGGATCGATTGGCATTGGTGTGCGCAAAGGGGAGGCTGAGCTCTTGAAAAAGATCAATACCGCTCTGGCTGCGATGGAAGCCGATGGCACGATTAAAACCATTCTTGCCAAATGGGGTTTGTGATCACTTTTGATCGCTATTGCTTTGAGTGTGGGCGGGGCATCGCTCCGCCCGCGATCAGGGTGATTTTAATGGGCTTTAAGTTTTTTTGAGCCTTAAGTAAAACCCACTTTAAGTAAAACCCACTTTAAGTAAAAACCGATGCAAAAATTTCTCAGTGATGCGCAGGAATTCCTGCCGATCTTAATGCAAGGCGTGGTGCTGACGGTTTTGGTCACCCTTGGCTCGCTGGTGTTGTCGACGGTGCTCGGCTTGGTCTGGGCCTTGATGCGGGTGTCCGGTATTGGGATGCTTGATAAAGGGGCCACGCTGTTCGTGAATTTTATTCGCGGCATTCCGATCATTGTTCAGCTTTTTTATATTTATTTTGTTCTGCCGGATTTAGGGATTACGCTCACGGCATTGCAAGCCGCTATTCTTGGTTTGGGCATTGCCTATTCAGCCTATCATTCTGAAAATTTTCGAGCTGGGATTGAAGCCATTGACCCCGGCCAGATTGAGGCGGCCCAATCGATTGGCATGGGGTGGTGGATGATTATGCGCCGGGTGATTTTGCCGCAGGCGTTGCGGATCATTTTGCCCCCTTATGGCAATATCATGATCATGATGTTGAAAGACTCTTCGCAAGCCTCCACCATTACGGTTGCCGAATTGGCAATGCAGGGCAAGTTGATTGCCTCCTCCACTTTTAAAAATACATCGGTCTTTACGATGGTCGCGGTCATGTATTTATGCATGAGCTTGCCGTTGATGGCTTTGGTCAGCTGGATGGAAAAGCGGTTTTCCTCGGGGCATAAGCCATGATTGTTTTACAGGATGTCCATAAAAGTTTTGGGACCAATCATGTGCTGCGTGGATTTTCGCTGCATGTGAAAAAGGGCGAGATTGTCTGCATCATCGGCCCATCGGGATCAGGAAAATCCACGGTGTTACGCTGTATCAACGGGCTTGAGCGCTATGATGGGGGCGAGATCCATGTGCAAGGTCTGCGCGTTGATGCGCAATCGGAGGGAATTCAGTCCATCCGCAGACGGGTGTCGATGGTGTTCCAGCGCTTTAACTTGTTTCCTCATCGCAGTGTTTTAGAAAATGTGACGGAGGGTCCGATCTACGTCAATAAGATGCCCGCGCATACTGCGCAGGAACGGGCTGTGGCATTGCTGGCGCAAGTTGGTTTGTCGGACAAAGCAACGGCCTATCCGCGCCAATTGTCTGGCGGACAACAGCAACGTGTTGCGATTGCGCGCGCTTTGGCGATGGAACCAGAGGCCATCTTATTTGATGAACCAACCTCAGCGCTTGATCCCGAATTGGTGGGGGAGGTTCTGGCTGTGATGCGTGATCTGGCGCGTCAGGGCATGACGATGGTGGTTGTGACGCATGAAATTGCTTTTGCGCGCGAAGTGGCGGATCGGGTGATCTTTATGGATCAGGGCGTGATTGTGGAGGAGGGCCCGGCGGAGGCGGTTTTAACGCGCCCAAGCCATGCCCGAACGCAGGATTTCTTGCGGCGTGTCACGCATCCGCTCTAAAGAGGCTGAATGGGATAAGGGCGCGGCAGAGAGCCGTGCGATCCCTCTGGATAAGGAGTAATGGGTGTGGCTGATCCTTTTCCCCTCGCGCCGTCTTTATGGGCGCATACGGCGGTGTCCGCCCCCCAAACTGCGCCTTTGGCGCAGGATGTTGAAACAGACATCTGTATCATCGGGGGCGGTTATGCGGGCCTCTCAACGGCTTTGCATTTGGCGGAGTCAGGCGTCAAACCTGTTGTGCTCGAAGCGCGGGAATGCGGATGGGGCGCATCGGGACGCAATGGCGGCCAGGTGATCCCTGGCTTGAAATATGATCCCGATGAAATGATCGCGACCTATGGGGAGACAGAGGGCCGTGCTTTGCTGGCCTTTGCGGGCTCCACGGCGGATCGGGTGTTTGAGCTGATTGCGCGGTATCAAATGCAGGTGCCGCTGCAACGGCGTGGTTGGATTCAGGCTGCCCATTCGCAGGAAGGGCTGACCTTGGCGCGTCAACGCGTGGCGCAATGGTCCAAGCATGGCGTTGGGGCGCATTTGCTCGATCGGGAGGAGACGGCAGCTCGGCTTGGCACAACCTCTTATCAGGGCGGCTGGCTTGATCCGCGCGGCGGGGCTGTTCAACCCCTTTCTTATGCACGCGAATTGGCGCGTGTGGCGCTTTCGCTCGGAGCGCAGATTTTTACCCAATCCCCTGTCACGGCTTTGCAGCGCAAACAAGAGCGCTTTGAAGTGGTCACCGCGCAAGGGAAGCGCGTGGTGGCGCGTCAAGTCATTGTCTGCACCAATGGCTATACGGATGCTTTGATACCCGGTCTGCGCCGCACGATCATTGATGTGAATTCGTTTCAGGTTGCAACACAGCCTTTATCAGACAATCTGCGCAAGACCATTTTACCTGACGGGCAGGTGTCATCTGATACGCGCAAGCTGTTGCTCTATTTCCGACTTGATCATGAGGGACGCTTGTTGATGGGGGGGCGGGGACCCTTTCGGGAGCCGCAAAGCGACTTGGATTGGGCGCATTTGGAGCGCGTGGTTGGCAAAATGTTTCCCCAAGTCAAAGGGATTCCCTTTGCCTATCGATGGGGAGGGCGCGTTGCTCTCACCACGGATATGTTGCCGCATTTGCATGAGCCAGAGCCGGGGCTGATCATTGATATCGGCTGTCTGGGCCGCGGGGTTGGGTTGCAAACCGCAATGGGTGCGGCGTTGGCGCGCTATGCGCTAAGTAAAGATCCGCGCGTTTTGCCCTTTCCGTTGCGGCCTATTCGCCCGGTTCCGTTTCATGCATTTCGCCGGATCGGACTGGGCGCGGTCATCGCTTGGTATCGCTTTCAAGATGGCGGCGTCCAACAAACCTAATCCTTGCCTATGAGAAGAGAGTGGAATGAGCCTTGCCTCGGTGCGGCAATTTTTTGCCGAATACGCCCCTGATGTGACCATTATCGAATTGGCGGACAGTACCGCCACGGTCGAGCTGGCCGCCAAGGGCCACGGTGTTCTGCCCGCGCAAATTGCCAAAACCCTGTGCTTGCGGGTGGGTGAGCGCAATTTCCTAGTCGTCACGCGTGGCGATGCACGGCTTGATAATAAAAAGGCCAAAGCGGTGTTTGGCGGTAAAGTCAGCATGCTGGGGGCGGAGGATGTATTGCGGCTGACGAGTCATCCTGTGGGTGGTGTCTGTCCGTTTGGCTTGCCGGCTCCTTTGCCGATTTATTGTGATCTCAGTCTGAAAGCCTTTGACGAGGTCGTGCCGGCCGCGGGTTCCACCCATAGTGCGGTGCGGATTGCTCCGTTGCGGATGGCGGATCTGGTTAAGGCTGAATGGGTCGATGTGTGCCAAGATCCGCAACCGCCCATCTCAGCATGAGATAGCCCCCCAGAAGTCCTGTCTTAGGAGAAGTCCTGTCTTAGGAGAACTCCTGTCTTTGGAGCAGTCCTGCTTGGGGAGAAGTCAGAAACCCTATTGACTTAATCATATAAACATATCTTTATGTCGCAACAATTTTGCTGCGATGTGATGGTTCATGACCCTTTCTTTGTCCCCGCCCCCTGTGATGCGACTGGATTCGGCTTTGGCGGCCTTACGCGCTGCTGGCGAGGAGACGCGGCTTCGCTTGCTGGTTTTGCTGGCCGAGGGGGATCTGACCGTTTCCGATCTGACCGATATCTTAGGGCAATCGCAGCCGCGCATTTCGCGTCATTTGAAGCTTTTGGTGGAAGCGGGACTCATCACCCGCCATCGTGAAGGCTCGTGGGCTTTCTTCCGACTGGCCCAACAGCATGAGGGGGCGCCCTTGGCGCAATGGCTGGTGGCGGGTCTAGCCGACGAGGATCCGGTCTTGCAGGCTGATCGTGCGCGGCTTAACGCTGTGCGGGCAGCGCGCACGCAAGCCGCACAGGCCTATTTTGCAAAACATGCGCAGGATTGGGATCGGATTCGATCTTTGCATGTGTCCGAGGCGCAGGTTGCACAAGCTATTCATCAGAGTCTGGGCGCTGAGCGGGTGCAATCGGTGTTGGATCTGGGCACTGGAACGGGACAAATGCTGCGCCTCTTGGCACCGCAGGCCGAGCGCTTGCTGGGGGTTGATGTGAATGCGTCGATGCTGGCCGTGGCGCGGGCTCAATTAGAGGCGGCGGGTCTGCATCGGATTGAGCTGCGGCAGGGGGATCTTTATGCCTTGCCCGTTGAGCGGGGGCGTTTTGATCTCGTGGTTCTGCATCAGGTTTTGCATTTCCTCGATGACCCTTTACGCGCTTTGCGTGAAGCCGCACAAGCGACAGCCCCGCATGGACGGGTTTTGGTGGTGGATTTTGCGCCCCATGATTTAGAGTTTTTGCGTGAGACGCAGGCGCATCGGCGTTTAGGGTTTGATCAGCAACAAATGGGGCAATGGCTTCAGGAGGCGGGGTTGCGGGTTGAGCATGCGCATGCACTGCCGCCGCCGGATCAAGGCCAACCGCAATTGACAGTGACCGTTTGGCTGGCGCGGAAAATGCCCGCCGAGGATGCCGCGTCTCAGACTGTGTCAGGATAGAGGAAAGAGGAATGCACGCTGATCACACTTTGCGCCCTTCACGTCGTCAAGCCGATGATGATGTGAAGGTGTCTTTCGAATTTTTCCCGCCCAAGACCGATGAGATGGAAGTGGCCTTGTGGGAGGCGATTGCGCGGCTCGCACCGCTGCACCCTGATTTTGTCTCTGTCACCTATGGCGCAGGGGGGACGACGCGCGAACGCACCCATTCAACTGTTGCGCGCCTTGTGCAGGAAACAGCCCTTAAACCCGCAGCCCATCTGACCTGTGTCGGATCCACGCGGGAGGAAATTTATTCGATCCTCGATGACTATCAACAAGCCGGTGTTGATCATATCGTCGCCTTGCGGGGTGATCCACCGACCGGATTGGGTTCACCCTATGAGGCGCATCCGCACGGATTTGCCAGCACGGCAGAATTGGTGGCGGCTGCGTGCCAGCGCGGTAATTTTGATGTGTCGGTGTCTGCTTACCCGGAAAAGCATCCTGAAAGCGCGTCTTTTGATGTGGATCTGGATGTCTTGCAGGCTAAGATTGATGCGGGCGCAACGCGCGCTATTACTCAGTTTTTTTTCGACAATGATGTATATTTCCGTTTTCTTGATAAGGTTCATCAACGGGGCATTACAATTCCGATCGTGCCGGGAATTGTTCCGGTTTTGAATTTCAAGCAGACAGCGCATTTCGCGCAACGCTGCGGGGCTTCGATTCCGGCTTGGTTGGCGCGGCGGTTCGATGGACTCGAAAGCGATCCTGCGACCCGCCGTTTGATAGCGGCAGCGGTGGCAGCCGAACAAGCTTTTGATTTGCTTGATCGGGGCGTCAAACATTTTCATTTCTATACGATGAACAAAGCGGATCTGGTTTTTGCGATCTGTCATTTGATCGGTGTGAGGCAGCCCGCTGCAGGAGAGACGGCATGAGTCGATTTCAGGATGCGGGCGCTGTTTTAAGGCAGGCAGCCGCAGAAAGAATTTTGGTGCTTGATGGCGCAATGGGCACGCAAATTCAGAGCTTGCAGCTTGATGAAGCGGATTTTCGTGGGGCCCGCTTTGCGGATGTCACCCATGATCAAAAAGGCAATAATGATTTACTGATTTTAACGCAGCCGGAGGCGGTGCGCGCTATTCACCTGCGCTATTTGTTGGCGGGTGCGGATATTATTGAAACCAATACTTTTTCTTCAACCTCCATCGCTCAGGCCGATTATGGCATGGAATCGGTTGTTTATGATTTGAACAAATGCGGGGCGGCCTTGGCTGTTGAAGCAGCGCGCGAGGCTGAGCGCCGTGACGGACGTCCGCGATTTGTGGCTGGGGCCATTGGCCCCACCAACCGCACAGCCTCTTTGTCGCCAGATGTCAATAATCCCGGTTTTCGTGCTGTGACTTTTGATGCGCTGGTAACGGCCTATGGCGAGCAGATTGATGGTTTGATGGAGGGCGGCGCTGATCTGTTATTAATCGAAACCGTCTTTGATACGCTGAATGCGAAGGCTGCGGTCTTTGCAGCGCGGCGGATTTTTGAACAACGCCATACCACAGTGCCGATTTTGATTTCAGGCACGATTACGGATTTGTCAGGCCGTACTTTATCCGGTCAGACCGCAGAGGCTTTTTGGTATTCCTTGCGTCATGCCGATCCGTTGGCTTTTGGGTTAAATTGTGCGTTGGGCGCACGAGAAATGCGGGCGCATATTCAAACCCTATCGCGTGTTTGTGATACGCTGGTCTTGGCTTATCCGAATGCCGGACTGCCGAATGAATTTGGACTTTACGACGAAAGCCCTGACGCAACAGCCAGCCTGATCAAAGAATTTGCAACCGCGGGCCTTGTTAATATTGTTGGAGGATGTTGCGGCACAACACCCGAACATATTCAAGCTATTGCTGAAGCGGTGGCCGGTATTGCGCCACGCCAGCCGATTGTTTCCTCGCCGATGATGCATTTGTCCGGTCTAGAGCCCTTTACGTTAACCCCCGATATTCGGTTTGTGAATGTCGGCGAACGCACCAATGTGACGGGCTCTGCGCGGTTTAGAAAACTCATCACCAATGGGGATTATCAAACGGCTTTGGATGTGGCTCGTGATCAGGTGATCAATGGGGCTCAGATCATCGACATTAATATGGATGAGGGCCTGTTGGATAGCCAGCAGGCCATGGTGACATTTCTCAATCTGCTTGCCGCAGAGCCGGATATCGCACGCGTGCCGGTGATGATTGATAGTTCTAAATTCGAGGTGATCGAAGCTGGTTTAAAATGCGTGCAAGGCAAAGCGGTGGTCAATTCTATCTCCATGAAAGAGGGAGAGGATGCCTTTATTGCGCAAGCACGCTTGATCCGCGATTATGGTGCAGCGGTTGTGGTGATGGCCTTTGATGAGCAAGGGCAAGCCGACAGCTATGACCGCAAAGTGGAAATCTGTACGCGGGCCTATCAGTTATTGGTTGAGACGGTGGGGTTCCCGCCGGAAGACATTATTTTTGATCCCAATATTTTTGCAGTTGCAACCGGCATTGAAGAACATGCGGGCTATGGTGTGGCCTTTATCGAAGCCACGCGCACGATCAGGCAAACCTTGCCGCATGCGCATGTCTCTGGGGGCGTCTCCAATTTTTCATTTTCGTTTCGTGGCAATGAACCCGTGCGCGAGGCGATGCATGCCGTGTTTCTCTATCACGCGATTCATGCCGGAATGGATATGGGCATTGTGAATGCCGGGCAGTTGGCCGTTTATGAAAGCATTGATCCGGAGTTGCGGGCCGCGTGCGAGGATGTGGTGTTAAACACCCGACCCGATGCAACGGAACGATTATTGGCTTTGGCAGAAAATTTCCGCGGCAGTGGCACCAAGCAAAGCGCAGAGATTGATCTGGCGTGGCGGCAATGGCCGGTTGAAGAACGGCTGGCCCATGCCTTGGTCAATGGGCTGACAGACTATGTCAATGACGATGTCGAGGAGGCCAGACAGGCCATGGCCCGGCCGCTTGATGTGATCGAAGGCCCGCTCATGGCAGGCATGAACAAAGTCGGCGATTTGTTTGGTGCAGGCAAAATGTTTTTGCCGCAAGTGGTGAAATCCGCGCGTGTGATGAAACAGGCGGTGGCATGTTTGATGCCTTATATGGAGGCTGAACGCTTGGCCTCTGGCTCGTCGCAAGAAGCCACCCATTATGCAGGAAAAGTGCTGTTGGCAACCGTTAAGGGCGATGTGCATGATATCGGCAAAAATATTGTTGGCGTTGTTTTGCAATGTAACAATTACGAGGTGATTGATCTGGGCGTGATGGTTCCATTGCAAAAAATTCTTGACGTTGCGCAGCAAGAAAAAGTTGATGTGATCGGTCTGTCGGGCCTCATTACGCCCTCATTGGAAGAGATGGTGCAAATCGCAGCTGAAATGCAGCGCCAAGGCTTTTCGGTGCCGTTGTTAATTGGCGGGGCAACGACAAGCCGTGTGCACACAGCCGTTAAAATCAATCCCCATTATCAGAGCGGACAGGCGGTCTATGTGGTGGATGCCAGCCGGGCAGTGGGCGTGGTTTCCCAATTGCTTTCGACAGAACACGGGGCGAAAGCGCGTGCGGATATTCGTGCAGATTATGAACAATTGGCCGAAGCGCATGCGCGTGCGGAATGGGAAAAAAAGCGCGTGACGCTTGCCGATGCGCGCGCGCGGGCTCCGCATTTTGACTGGCAGGGCTATCAGCCGCCCAAGCCAAGTTTTATCGGCACGCGGGTTTTCTCCTCTTATGATTTAGCAGAACTGGTGCCCTATATTGATTGGACGCCTTTTTTCCAGACATGGGATCTCAAGGGACGCTATCCGATGTTGTTGGAGGAGGGGGAGCAGAGTGCAGCTGCCCGTCAGGTTTTTGCCGATGCGCAAGAGATGTTGACGCGTCTGGTGGAAGAACAATGGTTCCAACCCAAAGCGGTGTTAGGCTTTTGGCCCGCACAGGCCATTGGTGATGATATCGCGCTTTATGTTGGGGAGTCGCGCCAAGAAGAACGCGTGCGCTTGCATGGTCTGCGCCAGCAAAGAGGCAAGCGCGAGGGCCAGTCTCATGATTGCCTGTCTGATTTTATCGCCCCGTTTGGTGGACCCGCCGATTATATCGGTGGCTTTGTGGTGACCATTGGTGAAGCGGAGGATAAGATTGCGCAACGCTTTGCACGCGCCAATGATGATTATGCATCCATTATGGTCAAGGCGCTGGCGGATCGTTTGGCAGAGGCTTTTGCCGAGCGGCTGCATGAGCGGGTGCGGCGTGAATTTTGGGGCTATGCTGCGGATGAGCGCTTCACGCCAACCGAATTGTTGCAAGAGCCTTATCGCGGGATCCGTCCTGCCCCCGGCTATCCCGCGCAACCTGATCATACCGAGAAAGCAATTTTGTTTGATTTGTTGCAGGCTCAAAAACGCATTGGGGTTCGCTTGACAGAAAGCTATGCGATGTGGCCGGGTGCATCCGTTTCTGGTCTCTATTTTTCGCATCCTGAAGCTTATTATTTTGGTGTCTCCAAGATCGAGCGCGATCAAGTGGAAGATTATGCGACACGCAAAGCCATGACGATTGGTGAGGTTGAGCGTTGGTTGGCGCCGATCTTAAATTATACGCCGACGACGATCGTTTCAGCTGCTTGACGCGAGGAGCGCTTTTAAGAGGGCCAAAGTGTCGGCATCCGCACGCCCTGTGATGGCCTGTGGACGATAGCGTCGCTGGATGGCGCGCATGATGTGTTCGGTCAAAGGGTCATAGACACCCGTGATCTGCGCCGGATAACCAATCACGCTGAGCAGGGTCTGCAAAGCGCGAATGGGCGGCCCTTCATCTCCCGCTTGATAGGTGGGGGGCGATGCGCTTTGGAGGGGTGGCGGATCTGGCCACAGACCAAGACCGTGCTGTGCCAATAAGGACCAAGGAAAATGCTCGCCCGGATCTTCTTTGCGTGTCGGGGCAGTGTCGGAATGGGCCAAGAGATGATGCGCCGGCATCCCATGCCGGGTCATGATGTCTTTGCACAGCGCAATCACAGCCTCAATCTGCACAGGTGGATAGGGGGGCAAACCCTGCGCATGCCCGCCATTGACGATTTCAATGCCAATAGAATGCGAATTGATATCGCTTTCGCCTTTCCAGCTGCCCTTGCCTGCATGCCAAGCCCGCGCGGCCTCTGGAACAAGTTGGAAAATCCGCCCGTCCTCCCACACCAAATAATGGCAGGAGACTTCTGACAGCGGATTGGTGAGCAAGGCCAGCGCCTCCGCTCCATTCTTCATGCCGGTATAATGAAGCATCAGCAATGAGGGGCGCCGTTCCGTTTTGCGTGGCCCCATATTGGGCGACGGAACGATTTTGGTCACCAAAGGACTGTCGGCCTGCATCCGGTTTCTTTCTAACATACTGATTTTATTTCATTTTAATTTATGTGGAAAGAGGGAGGCCTGTCTAGATGTTTCTCACCTTTGCTGAGTATTTGCTGCAGCGCAACAAATACTTGCCGCACTATGGGTTTAACTGATGAAGTCCGCCGGACCGCTTTGTTTTAAAGTAAAACGTAAAAATGGAACAGTATTTTGGAAATAGAATTGTCAAATACATTTCCTTGTTTTGCCATTGTTTGACCTTATTTTAGTATTGTATATGTATTGTAAGTAATGCGTTTGATTCGTAGGGGCTTTATCTTCAAGCCTGTCACGCGGCAGGTCCCCTCAATCAGTTTTCGGTGTTGGAGTGAATGCGTTTCAGGCAGCCCATGCTTTGAAGGCTGCATCAACCAGTAAGGGTGCGTAGCGACCCTTCCGGATAGAGGCGATTTAAATTGAACCGTTTTTTCAACAAAACGAGCTCTTCGACAACGCGGCCTTTCGCGCTTGTTGTTTTGCTTGCTGCATTCAGTGTTTATGGTCTGGTGCAATTAGCAGGAAAGGGCCCACAGTGGCAGCAAGCGTGGCTTGCTTATCAGCAGCGCCAGATCGAGGCCGAGCGCGCTCGTCTTGCACTCGAAAAGGCCCGCGCGCATGCGGCGCTGGTTGCGCATATTGAAGCTATGGATTTTTATGAGGCGCCTGCAGCCGCAGCGTCACACATCGCCCGGTTCGCACGGGCGCGAGGCGTTGCGGATCTCGCGACGGGCTCTTTGCCTGATTTCAAAAGAGCGGCTGCGTTGTCTGTTCCGTTATTGTCGGAAGAAGTGGCGCGGGCCGTTGAGGTCTATGCGCAGGCACAAGGCGTGCCGGTCATGCTCGCGCGGGCATTGGTGCATTCTGAAAGTGGTTATCAGCCTTGGGTGAGCAATAAAGGCGCGCAGGGGCTGATGCAGATTAAATTATTGACGGCCCGCACGGTCGGCTATGATGGCGATGAGCAGGGCTTGCTCGATCCTTTGACCAATTTGGAATATGGCATGCGTCATCTGGCGCGCGTTTATCGCTTAGCCAATGGGGATCCGTGTCGCACGATCGCCATTTATCGCACCGGCAACCCGCAGGCCCGCCCCTCTTTGAGTGAAATGGCGGTTTGTATCAAATCACGCGGCTAATGTGGATGGCTCACGCTTCAAAGCGTGGGCGCATCGCTTCAGCCCATGTCCTGCCTGTTGGCCGCTGCGACCAGCCTTGATGTGAGGGCTGGTTGTTTTTTATTGGCCAAGGTTGATGGGGCAAGGTTTATGGGTTCAGCAAGCAATTCAAATTATTCCTATTTAGGACTATAATCCTTGACAACTTTCTTCCCTTCGCGTTAGTCTGACGTGATCCAAGGCCTGCAGACCGGTGATGCAGGAAAGGATGGGGCCTCTCTTTCTTCATCGGGGTTGCAGAGAATGCGAAAGACTCTCAACCATGAAAATGATCATTCTTCCATCACTACCCCACTGTGAAGCGTGGGTTCCTTGTATCTGTTCAACGGTCCTGCCTGCGGGGATGACAGAGCCTGTGCGCCAACACCTATCATGCGTTGGCGCGCGCAAGCGATCGGCTGTTGCGTGTCAAGCCGCATGGCTAACCATTGTGGTCATGCCAACACGGATAAAACCACAAGACTGCGTGTCCTCTCCGTATTGCGTAAAGAAAAAAGACTGTGCAGCAGAGCTTTTTGATGATGATATAAAGCTTGGTTCTGATCAAGCACCCGCTGTTTCGGTGACAGTCGGTCTCAATCGATACCGATGCCAAAGGCCGGGACGCTGGCACGCGGCGCGCGGCATGGGCGCAGAGCTTGGCTGTGCGCAAAGACGAGCCGGACGGCGTCGCCCATCGGTTTTAAGGCCGAGACATCGGTCTGATCGGCGCGCGATGAAGGCCCATCCTGTTGTGCGTCAGCCCTTACACATGCAACCCCCGCCTGTGAATGATCCGCCACCCTATCCGTTGGATCAGGCGGGCTTTCGGGCGGCTTTGACAGAGGCGTTGCAGCGCGAACAGGATTGTTAAAGATTTAGGAAAATTATCCTTGACAGAGCAACGGTGGTTCGGCATGGTGCTGTCATGCTCCTTAGTTTGTCGACAGGGAGCGCCAGCGGCGGGGGCAGACCCGCCGCTTTTTTTATGAGGAGGCGGCATGGAGACAAAAGCCCCTGCGGGTGGTCAGACGCCACTCAGCGAAGAACGTTTGGTTGCGCTTTATCGAGAAGGGCGGATCCCGGTTGATCGATTGATCAAACAATCGGGATTGAGGCTCGCTGAATTTTACAATGTGCTGCGTCGCAGTGGATGTGCTTTTCGACGCCCGCGGGTCAGTAAAAAACGCCATCCGCAAGATCGAACGCCGCCGCTTCATCTCTTGACACCCGAAGCGCTGCGTTTGACCCGTGAGGCTTTGATTGCGCGTTTATGGAAAACGGCCTCGATGCAAATTGCACAGATCGAAACGCGACTGGTGCAGATCCAAGATCATCATGGGCAGGCGGGCGAGGGACCGGGCGAGAGCCAGCTCAGACTGATGGCGCTGATTGTCAAAACCTTGCGTGATCTCGCGGCTCTTGATGCGGATGTTGGCCCGTTAAGTCAAAAGGAGATGCGCGGCGATGACGGACAGCAGGCCCCCGAATTTATGCGCGCCGAATTGGCTCGACGTCTTGCTGGACTGCGCAAAGGTCGGTGAAGAACAGAAGATCATCGCGAACCTGTCTGAGCGTGATATCGACTTCATGCTGTCGGATTGGTTAAGTTGGGCGCGTCCCGATCAACTTCCGCCTGCGATGGCTCAATCGGGTTTGGCATGGACAATTTGGTTGATTTTGGGCGGGCGCGGCGCAGGCAAAACGCGCACAGGGGCCGAATGGGTGCGCGGCATGGCTTTGGGGCAACTGCCCTTTAGTCCTGAGCCGATTGGCCGCATTGCCTTGATCGGTGAAACGCAAGCTGATGTGCGCGATGTCATGATCGAAGGGGTCTCGGGCATTTTGGCCGTGCATCGCCGTGATGAACGCCCGCAATGGCAAGCCAGTCGTCGACGGTTGGAGTGGCCTAATGGGGCGGTGGCGCAGAGTTTTTCGGCGGAAGATCCCGATGCTTTGCGCGGTCCGCAATTTGGCGCCGCATGGCTTGATGAATTGGCAAAATGGCGGAGGGCTGAGGAAACATTTGATATGTTGCAATTTGGTTTGCGCTTGGGACAAACGCCACGCCAAACCATTACCACCACGCCGCGTCCCGTGCCTTTGCTCAAACGTTTGATGAAGGATCCGGCTACGGCATTGTCACGCGCTTCGACGCGGTCGAATGCCTATCATCTGGCCCCCTCATTTTTAGACGCGATTGTCAAACGCTATGCGGGCACGCGGTTGGGGCGACAAGAATTGGATGGTGAATGTATTGATGAGCGTGGGGATGCATTGTGGAGCCGGATGGTTTTAGAACAATGCCGAGAAGACGCACAGTCTTTGCCACCTATGCAGCGGATTGTTTTGGCGATTGATCCTCCGGTGAGCTCCAGTCGCCATGCGGATCGCTGTGGTCTGATTGTGGCTGGATTGGATGCCAATCAGATCGTTCATGTTTTACACGATGCCACGATGGCGCAAGTGCGACCGCATGTTTGGGCGGCGCGGGCTGCCGCTCTTTATCGTGACTATGAGGCAGATGCCGTGGTGATTGAAGTCAATCAAGGCGGGGAAATGGTAGAAGCGGTTCTGCGAGAGGCCGATCCGGGTTTAGCGCTTGTCAGCGTGCGCGCCACGCGTGGCAAAATGCTGCGCGCTGAACCAGTGGCTTTGCTTTATGAGCAGCAGCGCGTGCGCCATGCCGGTTCTTTTCCAGAACTGGAAGATGAGATGTGCGATTTCGGACCCAATAGTGATGGATGGGGGCTGTCATCCGGGCGATCACCGGATCGACTGGATGCTTTGGTGTGGGCTGTCACAGCCTTGGCTTTGGGCCCTAAGAGCATGCCGCGGGTTAGGCGCTTATAGGTCGGCAGACAGCACAAAATTTTAGTCCATGCAGGAGGTGCTATGTTCTCGTTTAGCCAATGGTGGAGACGCGATCAAGCCTTGCGCGCCGATGCGCTCAAGACATCGTTGACCGGCCCTTTAATGGCCTATTACCAACTCGGGCGACCTATTTGGACGCCGCGTGATTATGCCTCATTGGCGCGGGAAGGTTTTCAGACCAATGCCATCGTATATCGGGCGGTGCGGATGATTGCGGAAGCCGCAGCGTCTGTTCCTCTCTTGCTTTACGAAGGGGAGCGCGAGCAAAGCACGCATCCGTTGTTAAGTATCTTGGCACATCCCAATCCGCGCGATGCCGGCTCAACCTTACGTGAGGCGCTTTATGGTCATCTGCTGATTGCCGGCAATGCCTATTTGGAAGCCGTAACCATCGGGCGCACGCTGAGTGAGCTTTATGTGCTGCGACCCGATCGGATGAAAGTGATTGTGGGCTCGGATGGCTGGCCACAAGCGTGGGAATATCGTGTCGGTGGCGCGGTGG